>JAICLP010000009.1 GCA_025925475.1 Burkholderiales bacterium
ACGTGCTCGCGCGTGAGGAGCTCCTCGGCGACGCGCACCGCATCGCCGGGGACGCCGTTGTCGTCGCGCGAGACGACCTCGATCTTCCTGCCGAGAACGCCGCCGCCGGCATTGATTTCGTCGACCGCAAGCTCCATACCTTTGCGGTAGGGATCGAGGAAGGCCGGGAACTGCTTGTACTCGTTGATCTCGCCCAGCCTGATCGTTTGCGCGAGGGCGCCGTGGGTCGCGAGAGCGGCGAGCAGGATCAGCAGCAGACTCGTGAAGCGGCGTGCCATGCGAGCTCCGAAGGACGAGTGACGTCGACGCGTGCCGTCGCAAGCGATGGTAGCAAACGCCGGATCGGGCACCGGTGGTCGGAGCAATGCCTGTCGATGTCGTGGACTGCCGGTGCCCGATGACGAAACGCTAAAATACGAGATTTGCCCGCATTCCAAAGAGACGGATGCCGGCCACGCTTTCACCGCCCATGCTTCGACTGGCCCACGGCCTCGCCTTCGCCGATCTCTACTCGGTCGCAGGCGCAGCCCGCATCGACGCGCGCTTCCTCGCGCATCTGACCGACGCCGACGCTTCGCTCGCGGAGCGGCTCGTGCGCGGGCGACAAGCGCCTTCGGCGCTTGTGGCGAAGGACGAATCGGCGCTTTTGATCGATCTCGCGCCGCATCTCGAGGACTTTCTCGCCGCGCTCTTCGGCATCGAGGACGCCGTGCGTGCGCTCGAAGCGCGCCATCACGAGCTCGCGCCGCTTTTCACGGTCAAGCGCCAGTTCGTGCAGCGCAAGGCGATGAATGCGTTCAAGGCGGACGTCGCCGCGACATTCGACGGCGCGCAACTGCGCGACGCGCTCGACGCGTTGCTCGGCCGGCACGACGACGTCGCGGCGTTCGAGCTGGCGTTCGCGCGCGCAGTGAGCGAGTGGCAGCAGGACGAAACCGCCAACGCCATCGCGCTCGACACGGCGCAGCGCTACGCCGCGTGGGCCGCGCATGCGCGTGAAGGCAAGGCCGCGCACCGCGGCGGCGTGCTCTTTCGCGCGCCGCGCAAGCTCGACATGCTGCATCTGGTGCCCGTCGAGCCGGTCGCGCATAACGGCGTCACCGCGCTGCAGCGACCGCACGCCGACGGATTGCGCCGCCGCGAGGGTTTCGCGCTCACCGACCGCGGCACCGATCTCGTCGGCGGTCTCGACCAGGCGCATTACTGCATCTGGTGTCACGAGCAGGGAAAGGATTCGTGCGCGAAGGGCCTGCACGACAAAAAGCCGCGGCCCGAAGACCCGTACAGGAAATCCGCCTTCGGCGTTGCGCTCGCCGGCTGCCCGCTCGAGGAGCGCATCTCGGAATTCCACAAGCTCCGTGCCGAAGGCTTTCCGCTCGGCGCGCTGGCGATGATCTGCGTCGACAATCCGATGGTGGCCGCGACCGGCCATCGCATCTGCAACGACTGCATGAAGGCGTGCATCTACCAGAAGCAGGACCCGGTCGACATTCCGCAGTCGGAAACGCGCGTGCTGAAGGATGTGCTCGCACTGCCGTTCGGCTTCGAGATCTATTCGCTGCTGACGCGCTGGAATCCGCTCCATCTGCGGCGGCCGAAGCCGCTGCCTGCGACCGGCAAACGTGTCCTTATCGTCGGCCAGGGACCGGCCGGCTTCACGCTCGCGCATCATCTGCTGAACGAAGGCCACACGGTCGTCGCGATCGACGGCCTCAAGATCGAGCCGCTCGATCCTGCGCTCTCCGGCGTGCGCGCCAATGGCGAGCACGTGCCATTCGCGCCGATCGAGGACTTCGGATCGCTGACCGAGCCGCTCGACGATCGCGTGATGGCGGGCTTCGGGGGCGTCGCCGAATACGGCATCACGGTGCGCTGGGACAAGAATTTCCTGAAGGTGATTCGACTTCTGCTCGAGCGACGCGCCAACTATGCGCTGTTCGGCGGCGTGCGCTTCGGTGGCACGATCGACGCCGACGACGCGTTCGCGATGGGCTTCGATCACATCGCGCTCGCGGCGGGGGCGGGACGGCCGACGGTGCTCGATCTTCCGCACGGGCTCGCGCCTGGAGTTCGTACCGCGTCCGATTTTCTGATGGCGCTGCAGCTGACCGGTGCGGCGAAGGACGATTCGATCGCCAACATGCAGGTGCGGCTGCCCGTCGTCGTGATCGGCGGCGGCCTCACGGCGATCGACACCGCGACCGAAGCGCTCGCCTACTACCCGGTGCAGGTCGAAAAATTTCTCGCGCGCTATGAAGCACTCGTTGCGGTGAGCGGTCGCGACGCGATCGAAGCTGCGTGGAGCGAGCATGAGGCCGCGATTGCACGCGAATTCCTCGCGCATGCACGTGCGCTTCGCGCCGAGCGCGCGCACGCAGCGACCGAGCAACGCGCTCCAGCGATCGTCGAGCTTCTGCGCGGTTGGGGCGGTGCGACGATCGCCTATCGCAAGCGGCTGATCGACAGCCCGTCGTACACGCTGAATCACGAGGAGGTCGAGAAGGCGCTGGAGGAGGGCATCCGCTTCGCCGAAGGACTGACGCCGCTTGCGATCGACGTCGACGAAGCCGGGCATGCGGCCGCGCTGTCCGTGTCCGTGCAGAAGCGCAACGACGATGGCACGTGGACCGAGACGTCGCGCGCGAATCTTCCTGCGCGCACGATTCTGGTCGCGGCGGGCACGCAGCCGAACACCGTCCTCGCGCGCGAGGACGCGACACATTTCACGCTGGATGGCCGCTATTTCCGGTTGCTGCGCGAGGATGGCTCGCTCGCAAAGCCGCTGCGCGGACTGGCAAAGCCCGCCGAGGCCGCGGTCCTGACGCACATCCGCGACGACGGACGCGCGATCAGCTTCTTCGGCGATTTACATCCGTCGTTCTACGGCAACGTGGTCAAGGCGATGGCGAGCGCTGCGCAGGGTTATCCGATCGTATCGCGGATGCTTTCACGCACGAGTACCACCTCGCGTGGCGATGATGCCGACTTCTTCGCCTTGCTGGACGACACGTTCCGCGCGCGCGTCGAACGCGTCGTGCGGCTGACGCCGACGATCGTCGAAGTAATCGTCCACGCGCCGGCGGCGGCACGGCGCTTTCGCCCCGGGCAGTTCTATCGCCTGCAGAACTACGAGACATTCGCGGCCCACAACCAGGGCACGCGCCTCGCGATGGAAGGGCTCGCGCTCACCGGCGCCTGGGTCGATCGCGAGCGCGGGCTCGTGTCGGTGATCGTGCTCGAAATGGGCGGCTCGTCCGATCTTTGCGTGGCGCTCGAGCCCGGCGAGCCGATCGTCCTGATGGGCCCGACGGGCACGCCGACAAAAATCGAGCACGACAAGACCGTCGTGCTCGCCGGTGGCGGACTCGGCAACGCCGTGCTGTTCTCGATCGGCCGCGCATTCCGCGAGGCAGGATCGAAGGTGTTGTATTTCGCCGGCTATCGGCGCATCGAGGATCGTTACAAGGTCGAGGACATCGAGGCCGCTGCCGACGCCGTCGTCTGGTGCTGCGACGAGGCGCCCGGCTTTGCGCCGACTCGCCCGCAGGATCGAGCGTTCGTCGGCAACATCGTCGAGGCGATGCGCGCCTATGCCGCGGGACGACTGGGCGAGCAGGCGATCGCGTTCGGCGACTGCGACCGGATCATCGCCATCGGCTCGGACAAGATGATGGCGGCGGTCGCCGCCGCGCGTCACGGCGTGCTGGCGCCGTATCTGTCGCCGCGGCATCGCGCGATCGGCTCGATCAATTCGCCGATGCAGTGCATGATGAAGGAAATCTGTGCGCAATGCCTGCAGGTGCACCGCGACCCGGCGACCGGGCGGACGCGCTACGTGTTCTCGTGCTTCAATCAGGATCAGCCACTGGACGACGTCGATTTCGCGGCGCTCGATGCGCGACTGCGCCAGAATGGCGTGCAGGAAAAGCTGACCGCACAGTGGGTTGCCAACGTAACGACATCGAGCGGCGCCGACTGAGCACCGTGCTCTGGCGCACGGCCGCTGTCGCGTGGCTCGTGCTGGTCGCGTGCGTGCCCGCGTTCGCGCAAGCACCGGCCGATGAGGGGCTACCCCCGACGCTGCGACTTCCGTCGGATGTGCGGCCGACGCATTACGCGCTGACGATGACGATCGTGCCCGGCAAAACCACGGCGCCGGGCGAAATCACGATCGACATTGCGCTCGACCGTCCGCATTCGACCGTATGGCTCAATGCCGTTGCGCTCACGGTGTCGCGCGTTCTCGTCGATGGCGCCGAAACGCATCCGCGGATTGACGACCGCGCCGACCAGTTCGTCGGCCTCGCGTTCGATCCTCCGCTGCCCGCCGGCGACCATCGGGTCACGCTCGCCTTCGAGGCGCAACAGAGCAGCAACTCGGCCCGCGGCCTTTTCACCGTCAAGGACGGTGGTGCGTGGTACACGCTGACGCAGTTCGAGGCGATCGCGGCCCGGCGCGCGTTTCCGTGCTTCGACGAGCCTGCGCTCAAGGCGCCGTGGCAGCTCACGCTGCGTGTGCCACGCGAGCTGACGGCCGTTGCAAACGCGCCGGTCGTGACCGAAAAGGCCATCGGCGACGGCATGAAGGAAGTGCAGTTCGCCGAGACGAAGCCGTTGCCGTCGTACCTCGTCGCATTCGCCGTCGGGCCGTTCGACATCGTCGATGCCGGCAACGTTGGGGTGGGGGACCATACGACATCGCTTCGAATCGTCGTCGCCGGCGGTCACGCGCGCGATGTCCGATTCGCGGCGGAGGCGATCCCGCAGCTTTTGCAGGAAGAGGAGCTTTGGCTTGGCGTCGCCTATCCGTTCGCCAAGCTCGATCACCTGGCGATTCCGCTCAACGTGCGCTTCGCCATGGAGAATGCAGGACTCATCACGTACGGTGCACCGATCCTGCTGGCGCCGCGCGCCGCCACGCCCCCGTTTCGCCACGGGCTCGCCAACGTCGCGGCGCACGAAATGGCGCATCAATGGTTCGGCGATCTCGTCACGATGGCATGGTGGGACGACGTCTGGCTGAACGAGGCATTCGCGACGTGGTTCGCCGACAAGATCGTCGATGCGTGGCAGCCCGGCTACGAGCACGGCGCGGGGCGCGTGCACGAGCGGGCGGATGCCATCGAAGCCGACTCGCTGTCGTCGGCGCGGCGCATCCGCCAGCCGATCGAAACGCGCAGTGACATCGCCAACGCGTTCGACGCGATCACTTACAGCAAGGGCGCGACCGTCCTCGGCATGTTCGAGGGGTGGCTTGGCGACGATGCGTTTCGTCGAGGGGTGCTCGGCTACCTCGACGCGCACCGCTACGCGAGCGCGACCGCCGACGATTTTCTCGGCGCGCTGTCTGTCGCGAGCGCGAAGCCGGTGGCGCCGGCCTTCGCGACGTTCCTCGACCAGAACGGCGTGCCGCAGGTGCGCGTCGGCCTCGATTGCTCGGCCAAGCCGGTGCAGCTTTCGCTGGCGCAGCATCGGCATGTCGCGGCTGGCGAGAGGGCGGGTTTGCAGCGCTGGGACATTCCGGTCTGCGTGCGTTACGGGAACGGCGGCACGTCTCACGATGCCTGCACGCTGCTCACAGTGCCGGTCGCGAAGCTCGAGTTGCAGGGAGACTGCCCGGCGTTCGTCTTCGCGAACGCGGGCGCCCGCGGCTACTACATTCCGGAATACAGCCCGTCACTGCTTGCCGCTTTGCGTTCGCACCGGCAGGTGCTGACGACGCCGGAACTCGCCAGCATCGTCTACGATATGCGGCCGCTGCTTCGCGCCGGCGCGGTCGACGTTGCGCAGGCCCTCGATTGGATGCGCGCGGGTGCCGCGGCCGACGAGCGCGCTGTCGTGGCCGCCGCGCTCGACGTGGCGCGCTTCATCCGCGACGACGCCGTTGCGCCGAAGACCCGTCCGCGCTTCGACCGGTTCGTGCACCAGGTATTCGGGGAGCGTGCCCGCGCGCTGGGGTTTGTCGCCAGAAGCGGCGAAAGCGATGACGACGCGCTCCTTCGCCGCGACTTGTTGCGGTTCGCGGCCGCCGGCGACCCGGTCCTCGCACGCAAGGCGCGCGCGCTCGCAATGGCGTGGATAAGGGACCGCAAAGCGGTCGACCCGGCGCTCGCCGATACCGCGCTGTTCGTCGCCGCACAAAACGGCGATGCGCGGCTGTTCGACGCGATGATGCATGCGCTGCGCACGAGCACCGACGGCATCGACAGGCGCAGCCTGATGGTGGCGCTCCTGTCGTTTCGCGATCCGTCGCTGTCGCAGCGTGCGCTCGGCATGCTGCTCGATCCTACGCTCGACGTGCGCGACGTGACGACGGCGCTCGGCATTGCCGCCGGAATCGGGCCGCCTTCGCGCGCGCCGTACGACTTCATCGTCGCGCATTTCGATGCGCTCGCAGCGCGCATCGATCGCGATGCGCCGGCACGGTGGCCCTATTACGCAGCGGCGCTGTGCAGCAGCGACGATCGTGCGGCGGTCGAAAGCTTCTGGCGCCCGCGTGCCGCGCGCTACGCGGGTGCCGAACGCAATCTCGCCGAGACCCTCGAGGCGATCGACGCGTGCGCGCGATTGCGCGTGCGCGAGGGCGCGAACGTCGACGCGTACCTCGCGCGATCGCTGCGTTCGGTCAATGCATCGCGTGGCGCATCCCGCTCCCGTTCATCGTCGAACTGAAGAACAGGAAGAAGTTCGAGCCGACTTCGACGGCGCGACCAGCCGCTTCCGCCGCGTCCATCATCCGTGACGAGGTGATTCCGCTGCTGCCGTCGGCAGCCGGCCAGTCGCTCTGATCCATCACGAGCACCGGCCGTACTTCCCACCAGATTGCGCCGGCATTCACGCGCGAGTTGTCGATGACGTGGCTATGGTTCGGCGTCGGCACGAAGATCGGCATCGTCGGCGGATTGGGGATCGACCCGCCATCGGCCGTTCGGGTACCCGCGAGCAGCACCGACAGGTCCACCGACGACGCATGCATCGTGCAGGTCCCGGGGACCGGATTGTTCGGGTCGGGACACTGCGTCTTCACGCTGGGCGTCTTCTTCCACGCCTCGGGAATGAACCCGAAGATGCTGATCAGCTCATTGCCGAGGTCGACGCCGCAGAACTCGCCCGGTCGTGTCGGTCCCGGGGGACAGTCCATTGCGTCCTTGGGATCGGTATCGTTGCCGAACATCGGCACGAGCACGTAAAGATGGGCCGTATGCTTCAAATCGCCGCCGGCCGGATCGCGCTGGGTTTCCGTGACGACCTGGCAGATCGGCGTTTGCATTTCGTTCGGGTCCGTTTGTGCCGGCATGCCGTTGAAGTCCAGATCGAGCGTAGGCTCGTCGACGCAGTCGAAGTTCTGCTGGTAGGTGAACGTGACGATCCGGCCGTTCCCGAAACCTTGCGTCTGGTTGGGTGCAAGCTGGGCGAACGCGTCATGGGCGACGAAGGCGAGGCACGCTGCCGACAACATCATCGGCATGCGGCAAAGCGCGTGGAGGATCACGCGCGCGGTGGATTGCGATGGGCGCATGGCAACTCCTGGTTGGATGCATCGGGATGAAGTGGACGCGGCGCTGAGGAACGCACGCGCGCTCTTGCGTGATTCGGCGCATGCGGATCCGCGGTGCCGGTCGCGCGCTAGCGCGAACACCCTGCGCGCGGCCGCCATTCCCGTTCGCTCGAGGATCACGAATCGGGATGACGTCGTCGTGCGAACGCGCGGAATGCGACGGTGCCGGCCGCTGTTAACGACCGATGATCGTCATGCGCATGACGCGTTCGCTCGCGCGCCTGCCTTTTCTGCTGACGCTCGCGATGGCAAAGGCAACGGGTGCAGCGACGGGCGCGCCTCCCATCGACGTCCACGTGGAGCGCAGCGGCGGCGCGGTCGTCATCGTCGCCCGTGCATCGCTGCAGGCGGACGCGGCAACCGCATGGAGCGTGCTGACCGATTACGCGCGCTATCGCAACTTCATCCCGGGCGTGCAGGCGAGCCGCGTCGTTGCGCGCCGGGGTACGAGCGTGGTCGTCGAGCAGTCCGATGAGTTCGCCTGGTGGATCTGGAGGGTGCCCGTGCGCGTGACGTTCGAGATCGACGAATCTCCGCCCGTGCGCCTGCATTCGCATGCGCGTGCGGCCTCGTGGCCGTCGCTCGACAGCACCTTCGTGCTCGAACCTTCGGCGAGCCGCGTCCGGCTCGACTATGTCGGTCGCGTCGGACCTGGAATGCCGATCGTCGCGCGCCTCGAGCAGCCGGCAGTCGAGCGCGCCGCCGTCCGCGATTTCGCGGCTCTCGCAGCCGAGATCGAGCGCAGAAGCGCGGCGTCACGCACGGCCAACTGATGCGCGACGAAGTATTGCTTGCACTCGCGGCGAGCGTTGCGCTCGTCGCTTGTGCGCCCGCGCCGCCCGAGGCGCCGATCGGGCCGCGTGCACCGGCCGGGTTTCCCGAGCAGGTCTACCGGCAGGCGGTTGGTGCAGGGCAAGCGGTCTATCGGATCGATGCAAAGTCGTCGATCGCAACCTTCGAGGTGCATCGCGGCGGTGCCCTCGCACGGCTCGGCCACGATCACGTCATCGCGAGCCACGACATTGCCGGATACATCGAGCCCGCCACGAAGCGGGCCGATCTGTATGTCCCGCTTTCGTCGCTGACCGTCGACGAGCCGAACCTCCGCGCAGAGGCGCACTTCGACACGCAACCGTCCGCGGAGGACATCGCCGGCACGGGACGAAACATGCGCCTTCGCGTGCTCGACGTCGCGCGCTATCCGTTCGCAAGCATTGCGATCCGGAGCGCCGGCGACAGCTTCATCGATGCCGACATCACGCTGCATGGCGTCACGCACGGCGTGCACCTGCCAGTGCGCGTGGCGGCTGGTCCGAACTCACTCGACGTGAGCGGCGAGTTCGTGATTCGCCAGACCGACTTCGGCATCGCGCCGCTGTCGGTGCTGGGCGGAGCCGTGCGCGTGGAGGATGCGGTCCCGATTCGCTTCACGCTGCACGCCCGGCGCCTGCAGTAACATGGCAGCGCGCCCTCCCGCGCGCTTTCGACTCGAACAAGCCATGAACATCACCGTCAATGCCGGGCCGCTGATTTCGCTGATCGCGGGCATCCTGATCCTGATCATCCCGCGTCTACTCAACTACATCGTCGCGATCTATCTGATCCTGATCGGACTGATCGGGCTGTTCGGCGTAGGGGGGTTGCACACGACGTAGCCGCCGCGGCGCCGCGTACTTCACACTCTGGTAGGGAACGGCCTCAGCTCGTCTCGAGGCGGCGGCGGATGACGCCGCCGGGAACGCGATGCCGAGGTACGACGCTCTGCCGCATCGCGTGCCGATTGCGGTGGACAGCGTTCGCGCGCGGCATTGGCGCATACAGCAGATAGACGGGCGCCTGGTCCGTGTCGGGTGCTTCGACGCCGCTGTCGACGGGCGGCGGCGGCGCCGGTCGTTCGATCAACTGACGGCGCGGTGTCGCGGCTTCCGCGGCCCTGCGCTCGGCATACGCGCGATCGAAGTCGGCTTGAGCGCGGCGCAGGCGTTGAATCGCCTTTGGATCCGCGTGCTCGGGCTTGATGTCGACCGCAACACCTCCCTTGCACGGGTAGTCCTGATAGGCGATCGCGCCGCTTGCCTGCTTGCAACGATAGACGGAGGCGGGCGCATTGGTTTGCGCACGCGCGGGCGCAGCGACGGCGACCGCGACGGCGGCAAGCGAAAGGAGGAGCGTTCGTCGGGACATCATGCGGGCACCTCGATCGAGCAAACGCCCTTCATGCTAGCGCAGAACGTTTCGGGCCGCATCGGCCAAGCGACGGGACGCCGACGCTCGGTCGGACGTCCCTGTCGAAAGGGCGACTTCAGTCTTCGTCGTCCTGCTCAGTCCTCGTCGTCCCAGTGGCCGCCATGGAACCGGTAGTGGTCGCCGTCGTGTTCCCAGCGATGCTCGACGTAGCGGTGACCATGGCGATCTTCGATCCAGCGGCCCTCATGCCATGCATAGCGGCCGTCGTTCCACGCCCAGTAACCCTTTTCCCACGTATAGCCCGGGCGGGGCGCAGGCACCACTTCGACGCGGTCGGGCGGCGGCGCGACGTTGACGTCGAACTCGACGCGCGCCTGCGCTTGCGTGGATAGCGCGAGAATGCCTGCGGCAAACATCATCGACCAAAGGACTCGATTCTGTTTCATTCCGTTCTCCGGTAGGAAGCCACAACGTAAGCTATACCGACGTGGGGTCGCAGGGCATCGGCACGGGTCGCGGGTGGACGTACGCAACACGCTGACAAGCAGGAGAAATCGACAAGACATTCGGTCGATGGTCGTCGGCAGGCGACAGATCGCAGATTCAGTTGGGCAAACCGTCGTGTCGGCGCCATCCGAGGTGCCGAGGCGTTGTGGACGAAATAGCCGAAGGTTGCCCCCGAGGTGTCAAATTCAGACACGAGTGTTACTACCACGGTCACACGCGGCGCTCGCCATCACAAGGGATTCTGCCTGCTACCATCCTGACGCGGATGTCTATCGGGGCGCGATAAGCAAAAAGAACCCGCCGAAGCGGGGTCGCGAAGTTGCTGCAGAAGCTATTTGAGATTTACCCGTTGCGGCAACGTCGAGACGGTCGGATCCGGCAAGCGTCGCTTATCTGTCGAGCCGCGAAACTACCGCATGCCCTCGTGCTGTGCGGCCGGTTGTTCGTCGTCTTTGACGGAACTTGTGCCGTTCGGTCTCCCGATTTCTCGCGCGGTCGGTACGCGGGAGCGCAATGTTCTTACGTGATAGCCGTCTCGTATCGGTTGTACGGCCGGCGGCGACGCGCTCCGTGCAGCGTAATGGGGTCGACCGGGATCAGGGTTTAGTTTGTCGATTGCGCGATTGTCATCGATTGCGCAGTATCCGCTGTCATCGTCTGGCGCGCAGTCCCCACCTGGATTATTGAGACGTAGGAGGCGGCCTACCGGGTGAACGCGGATTGCCAGCGTCGCGCGCCTTCCAGCGTTGAGCTGTTCCTCGCGCTCGACGCGGCTCTCGCGTCGCTGCCGCTCAAGTATCCAGAACGCTCAGTGCCCGCCCACCCAACGGAGCGCATATGGACGATGTGTCACACCTCTGCTCAGTCTCTGCGCTAGCGCACGAAGCGACTTGCTGCGAAGCAAGGCGCAAAACGACCTTACTTGGCGATGTAGGGCAGGAGACGATCGAATTCCTTCTTGACGACCTGATAGCATTCGCAGGACCGTGCCTCGAGACCGGGACGATCGAGCACAGTGATCCGGCCGCGGCGGTACCTGATCAAACCGGCGTCCTGCAGCTTGCCGGCGGCCTCGGTGACACCTTCGCGGCGAACACCCAGCATGTTGGCAATCAGCTCCTGCGTCATCGAAAGCTCGTTCGTCGACAACCGATCCAGGCTCAGCAGCAGCCATCGGCACAACTGCTGATCGACGGAGTGATGCCGATTGCACACCGCGGTCTGCGCCATCTGCGTAATCAGCGCCTGCGTGTAACGCAGCAGTAGATGCATCATGGGACCGAAGCGCGCGAATTCCAGCTTCAGCAACTCGGCCTTCAGCCGGACACTGTAGCCGGCGCTTTGCACGACAGCGTGGCTGGGCGTCGTCTCACCGCCCATGAACAGCGATATGCCCAGCATGCCTTCGTTGCCTACGACGGCGATTTCCGCGGACGCGCCATCTTCCATGACGTAGAGCAGAGAAACAATCGACGTCGTCGGAAAATACACATGGCGCAGACGACCACCCGGTTCGTAAAGCACCTCGCCCAGCGCCATAGGTGTGAGCTCGAGGTGTGGTTGGAGTCGCCTGTAGTCACCTGCGGGTAAAGCATCGAGCAGATGATTGCGATGGGTGCTGGAGCGCGCCGGTGGCGCGCCCCGCGACCTGTCGTTCGAGTGTAACGACGACGCATTCAATGGCGCGCCGCGTCTGTCGGGTGCCATCGCAATAGTTTAGGCCAATTGTCGAGGTCCGCGGGCAGGCAGCTACCCGGTTCCTTCATTGATCCTGGCTTAACCTCGTGTTCCGACTTTCGAAAGCACAGACAACAATGTATTGAGAGCTCGTGTATCAATTTGATGCCGGTTGACACCGGTCCCGCTGCGGCAACATGCAAACTACGAGACGGCGTTTCCATCCTTCGATTTGCGGCGGACGCCGAGCAGATGCCGACCAATGATCAACACAGCCGCAATGACCGGCACAGAGAGAAATATACCCGGTACACCGGCCACCTCCCCGCCCGCGAGCAATCCGAAGAGAACGAGGATCGGGTGCACACCGACTCCGGCACCCATCAATCTGGGACCGAGAACGTAGTCCTGGAAAATGCGATAGCCGATAATGAAAGACACTATCCACAGCAGGTGCGGATACCCGGCCAGACCTGCGACGATGATAATGATCAGCGCGGACAACAGCGGTCCGAATACTGGGACGAACTCGAGGAGCGCCGCGACGGCGGCAAGCAGCAAGGCATAGGGGACGCCGATGCTGGCAAGAAACACCGAGTAGGCGGCCAACGCTGCGACTGAAAGCAAAAGAAGCGCCCGGATGTAGCGACCCAATAAATGGTCCAGATCGTCAATGATTCTTTGTCCCGCGGCCTGGCGCGCGAAACGGCTTTCCAGGGCGTTACGGATTTGCGGTCCGGCGAGTATGAATAGAAACGCCAGGATCGGGACGAGCACGACCAACAGCAGATCGCCCGCAACCTGCAGTACACCGGTGCCGATGCGCTGCGCCAAAGGGAGAGCTGCCGCGGCTCCGCCCTGAAGTTCGGTTCGCGCGAATGTCACGATACGGCCGGCGTAAGGCTGTAGAAAAGCGGGCCACCGCTCCGTCGCCATCGCGCTCCCCTGCTGCAAAAGCGTCGGCAACTGCTCGCCGAGGCGGTTTGCCTCGTCTCCAACGGAAGGGCCGACAAGTACCCCGATCAATACGGCGAGCGTCAAGACCAGAACCAACGCAGCGACAGGGGAGGCCCATGGCGGTGCGCGACGTGGGCGAAAGCGCTCCAGCAACAGCACGAGCGGGTACACCATGTATGCAAAGAAGATGGCAAGGAGGAATACGAACAGGGTACGTCTGATCATGTACACGCCGTACAAGATCGCAGCGACGACCATGACGGTGAACGTGATTCGCGCAGCCTTGGCATCCCACAGAATCATGGAATCTTCTCCTTGGCGAATTGTTCCAATGCTAGCCCACAAGGAAACCCTCGGCGCAACAGACGGCGGTCCCGTCGGGAAAAAACGTCCGGTGCATTGCCGCGCACGCTCATAGCGCACCCGGAAATAGGGAAGCTCGGCACCCCTTGTCGCCCGCGCGTGCTTTACGTGCGCCAACGTACAGACCGCGGCCCGCACTGGAGCGCTCAATGGTGCTTCCCGTTGCTCCAAACGGGGGTAAACGATGAACTTTTTCTCCAAGGCCATCGCGATCGAGCAGTCGCCGGTACTGGCGGTGACACTCCAGATAGTCGCGTGCATCGTCGCGGCCGTCTGGCTGACTGCCGCCGGAGACCTTCTTATCACCCACGTCATTGACTGGGTTGGCGTGCGCTGATTGGCCGGCGAACGCGCGAGGAGGATAAAGAAAATGACTGATGATGCGACCGACCACGGACCCCGCGATGGGGCGCGCATCGACCTCGGCGAGGACTATGAGCTCCGTTACTGGACGCAAAATTTTGGTTGCACCGGGACGGAACTTCGCAACGCCATGATGGCGGTCGGGCCGATGGTCGACAATGTGCGCGCGTATCTCAAGAATCAGAAGGCCTGACACCGGCGCTCGTTCCAAGGCGTAGTATGAGACCGACATCCGAATCCGCGCACGGCTGCTCGACCTGGCTCAACACGCATGGCAACGTCGAAGCTCGTGCTCGAATGGATGGAAGCTGCTGGTGAAGCCCCGAACGCGATCGAGCAAGAGGGGCGCGAGATCCTGGATTTGAATTGCCGTGATGTCGCGCGGCTGAGAAGATGACCTGGAAACGTTGTGTCAACCCTTGACCATGTCCATTAACGACTATCATGTAGAAGCGCTACTGAAGCGCGCCACCTATGCCGTAGAAGAAGGTATGACGCTCATAGGGCGCGCAGATGCCTTGGAGGGCGACGAGACGGCGAAACGAGTAATGGAGCGAAGCCGACGGTGCCTTGAAGAAGCGTTCGCGCTGCTCCAAACGAACCGGCGGAACGCCTACATAGTTCCCGCGACGACGCCACCCATACACTTCGTCGAGCCGTAAGGCGGCTCCTCGACGACGGTGCAGGGCCGATCGACAGCAACTGGGTCGATAATCGGACGCGATCGCACTGCGACGCTATCGACTTGGCTGTAGCCGAAACGCTACGCGCCGCAAGCATGCTCCCGGCGGTGACGAGTCCTGCGGTCTTGGGTTGTCGAACGCCGGTTCAGTTCAGGCCGAACGTGTCTCGGGTATAAACCGTCACCTATGTGACCGGAATACACCGGTGAGGATTGGTGCCGGTAGAGGGAGTCGAACCCCCGACCTTCGCATTACGAATGCGCTGCTCTACCAACTGAGCTACACCGGCACGAAGCCCGCGATTATAGCCGAATCGGCGTCCTCTCGACCGCGTCAGAAGCCGTTGAAGGTTCGCCAAAGCGCCGACACGCCGTTCCAGATGATCTGCACGCCGATGCACAGCAGGATGAATGCGGACATGCGCAGGAGGACCGCCGTGCCGGTCGCGCCGAAGCGCCGCAGGATCGGTTCCGCGTAGCGCAGCGTCACGAAAATCGCGATCGCGACGAGCAGCGCCCCGGCCACATGCGCGAGCGATTCGACGATCAGCGGCCGGAATGCATGCGACTGGTTTGCGCCGAGCGTGATCGCCACGGCAATCGAGCCGGGACCGACGATCAGCGGCATCGTCAGCGGATAGAACGCGCGCGTGCGCAGATCGGGCCTTCGGATCGTATTCGCCGCGTCGTGCACCCACTCGAGCGGTTCGTCCGGTTGATGCAGCAGCGACCATGCGAGCGAGCAGACGAGCAGGCCGCCGCCGACCTGCACGATCGGCACCGACAGCCCGAAGAAGTCGAGGACGTATGCGCCGATCAGGAGCGATGCGATCAGCACCAGGAAGCAATTCAGCGCCACGCGACGCGCGAGAACGGCGTGTTCCTGCGCCGACAGATCGACGGTCTTCGCAAGATAAACGGGCGCTGCGCCGAGCGGATTGACGATCGGCAGCAGCGTCGCGAGGGCGAGCAGCATCGATTCGAGAAACTGGCGGAGGTCGTCGGCGATCACGATCGAAAGAGGCGGTTGTTGTTATCGAAGGTGCCCATGGGGGCGGGCGGCGGCCGGGATTCTGGCATAACCGCCGCGAGCGCTGCGCAACGGTAGAATTGCCACCGCCGCCACGGCCCGCTTCGGACGCTCGTTTCACCACCCTTCGCCTTGTCCGCCACGCGACCCTTGTTCGGCTTTCATGCCGTCACCGCACGGCTTCGTCAGCGCGCGCAGTCGATCGAGGCGCTCTACGTCGACGCCGCTCGGCACGATGCGCGAATGCGCGATCTCGCTGCGCGTGCACGCGCAGCGAACGTCGCGATCCACGCAGTCGACGCAACGCGGCTCGCCGCGCTGTCCGGCCACGCCGCGCACCAGGGCGTCGTCGCGCTCGTCGATGCGCAGCGACCGTACGTGACCCTCGACGACGTGCTCGTCGATCTCGCCGAGCCTGCATTGCTGCTCGTGCTCGACGGCGTCACCGATCCCCACAACCTCGGCGCGTGCCTGCGTTCGGCGGACGCGTTCGGCGCGCATGCGGTCATCGTGCCGAAGGACCGTGCAGTCGGCGTGAACGCGACCGCGGCAAAGGCCGCGAGCGGCGCCGCCGAAACCGTGCCGGTCATTGCCGTGACGAACCTGGCGCGGACGATGCGCGAGCTGAAGGACCACGGCGTGTGGCTGCTCGGAGCGGACGCGAGCGGAAGCAGCCTGTTCGACGCCGACGTATCGGGGTCGATCGCCTGGGTGCTCGGCGCCGAAGGTCAGGGACTGCGCAGGCTCACGCGTGAGTCGTGCGACCGGCTGATCGCCATTCCGATGCAGGGCGTCGTCGAAAGCCTCAACGTGTCGGTGGCAGCCGGCATCTGTCTTTACTGCGCGCGTGCCGCGCGAGCGAGGTCATCATGATCAAACGGACCAACCGTCGTGCCGTAACGTTCGCGGTGATGGCCTTGTCGGCGCTCACCGCCGCCTCCGTCGCGGCGAAGGGAACGCTCGTCTACTGCTCCGAAGGAAGTCCCGAGGGCTTTCAGCCGCAGTTCTTCAGCACCGGCACGACGTTCGACGCCGTATCGGTACCGATGTTCAACCGGCTCGTCCAGTTCGAGATCGGCACGACGAACATCGTGCCCGCGCTCGCCGAGTCGTGGACGGTCGCGCCCGACGGCAAGGCGTACACGTTCAAGCTGCGCAAGGGCGTCGCCTTTCACAGCAACGCGAACTTCAAGCCGACGCGCGACTTCGACGCCGACGACGTGCTGTTCTCGTGGAACCGGATGGCGGACGAGAGCCAGCCGTTCCACAAGCTGACGGCCGGCCAGACGTTTGCCTATTTCGACGACATGGGAATGAAGAACATCGTCGATCGCGTCGAGAAGATCGACGACTATACGGTGCGCTTCGTGCTGAAGCGTCCGGAGGCACCGTTCCTCGCCGACATGGCGATGGACTTCGCGTCGATCCTGTCGAAGGAATACTTCGACACGATGATGAAGAAGGGAACGCCCAACGCCGCCGACGTCTACCCAATCGGAACGGGTCCCTTCCAATTCGTGAGCTACCAGAAGGACGCAACCATCCGCTACAAGGCATTCGACAAATACTGGGGCGGCCGGCCGAAGATCGACAACCTGATCTATTCGATCACCCGCGACGCGACGGCGCGCTACGCGAAGCTCAAGACCGGCGAATGCCAGGTGATGGCGTTTCCGAAACCGGCCGACCTCGATGCGATGCGCAGCGACCCGCAACTCGCGATCCAGCGGAAGGAAGGACTGAACATCGGCTACATCGCCTTCAACGTCGAGAAGAAGCCTTTCGACGACAAGCGCGTGCGCCAGGCGCTCAATCACGCCACGAACAAGGACGCGATCCTGAAGGCCGTCTATCAGGGGAACGGCCAGGCCGCGAAGAATCCGATTCCGCCGATCCTTTGGGGTTACAACGCCGCGATCCACGACTATGCGTACGACCCCGCGAAGGCGAAGGAGCTGCTCGCACAGGCGGGCTACCCGAACGGCTTCGACGTCGACCTCTGGTACCTGCCGGTGACGCGGCCCTACAACCCCGATGGAAAACGGATGGCGGAGTTGATCCAGGCCGATTGGGCGAAGGTCGGCGTGCGCGCGAAACTGATCACGTACGAATGGGCCGAGTACCGCAAGCGCAGCAAGACCGGTGAGCAGACGGTGATGATGTTCGGCTGGTCCGGCGACAACGGCGATCCCGACAACTTCTTCGTGCCGCTGCTGGGCTGCGAGGCGGTGAAGGGCGGTGGCAACGTCTCGCGCTGGTGCAACAAGCCGTTCGAGGACCTCGTGATCAAGGCGGCACAGACGCCGAAGCAGGCGGATCGCGCGAAGCTCTACGAGCAGGCGCAGGTGATCGTGCACGACGAGGCGCCGTGGATTCCGATTGCGCATTCGGTGCGTTTCGACGCATTGCGCAAGGAGGTGCACGGCTACACGATGGACGCAACGGCGCATCACTACTTCGACAAGGTCGAGCTGGCGGCGCCGTGAGGCGCGCGGCCGGCCCGTCCTCCCAAGGCGCGAACTGCGGCCCCTTCGAGGCCAGCGAAGCGCCGGCAGGCGCAAGCGTGGGGGTTCTTCATCGGTGCTGCGCTTCGTCCTGCGCCGCCTGGCGCTGATCGTCCCGACCTTTTTCGGCGTCACGCTGCTCGCGTTCGCGCTGATCCACCTGATTCCGGGCGACCCGGTCGAGAACATCTCCGGCGAGCGCGGCATGGATCCGGCGCGACGCGCGCGCCTGCTGCATCAGTTCGGTCTCGATGAGCCGCTGCCCGTGCAGTACGCCCGCTACATCGGGCACGTGCTGCGCGGCGATCTCGGCCAATCGCTGACGACGCACGACAGCGTTGCGCGCGAATTCGCGACGCTGTTTCCGGCCACCGTCGAGCTCGCGTTCTTCGCGCTCCTGTTCGCGCTCGTCGTCGGCCTGCCCGCCGGCGTGCTGGCCGCAGTCAAGCGGAACACGGTGGCCGACTACGCGGTAATGGGCGTGTCGCTCACCGGCTATTCGATGCCGATCTTCTGGTGGGCGCTGCTGCTGATCCTGTTCTTTTCGGTTCAGCTCGGCATTACGCCGGTATCCGGCCGCATCGCGGTGCAGTTCGACGTGCCTTCCGTCACCGGCTTCATGCTGATCGATACGCTGCTCGCCGGCGATCTCGACGCGTTCCGCTCGGCGCTGTCGCATCTCGTGCTGCCGACGATCGCGCTCGGCACGATCCCGCTCGCCGTCGTGTCGCGGATGACGCGCTCGGCGATGCTCGAGGTGCTGCGCGAGGATTTCGTCCGTGCCGCGCGCGCGAAGGGCTTGCCGCGCTGGCGCGTAATCGTCGTCCATGCGCTTCGCAATGCACTGATCCCTGTCGTCACCGTCGTCGGCCTGCAGATCGGACTGCTGCTGTCCGGTGCGATCCTGACGGAGACGATCTTCTCGTGGCCGGGCGTCGGCAATTGGCTGATCCACGGCGTGCAGTCGCGCGACTACCCGGTCGTGCAGGGCGGCATTCTGCTGATCGCGGGCATCGTCATCGCCGTGAACCTTGTCGTCGACATGCTCTACGGCGTCGTGAATCCGCGCATCCGACATGCATGACGTAGCCCCTGACGCCGTCGTCCCGGTCCCGATATGCAGGTAGAGGGACTGATCGCGCCGCCATCCCGCTTGAACGACTTCTGGCGTGCGTTTGCGCAAAACCGTGGCGCGGTCCTGGGACTCGTGCTCGTCGTCTTTCTCGTGGGCCTCGCGCTTGGCGCCGACGTCATTGCGCCGCATTCGCCGATCGAGCAGTTTCGCGATTTCGAGCTCGCGCCCCCTTTCTGGGACCACGGCGGAAGCCTGCGCTTTCCGCTCGGCACCGATGCCGTCGGACGCGACATCCTGTCGCGGCTCGTTCACGGGACGCGGCTGTCGCTTTTGATTGGCGCGATCTCTGTCGCGATCTCTTTGACGCTCGGCTGCATCCTGGGCCTCCTCGCCGGTTATTTCCGCGGCATCGTCGATACCGCGATCATGCGGCTGATGGACGTGATGCTCGCGCTGCCGAGCCTGCTGCTGGCCATTGCCGTCGTCGCGATCCTGGGTCCCGGTCTGATCAATGCGATGTACGCGATCGCGATCGTGCTGCTGCCGCATTACGTGCGTCTCGCACGCGCTTCGGTGATGGCCGAGGCGGGACGCGAGTACGTGACGTCGTCGCGGATCGCCGGCGCGAGCGCGCTGCGGCTCATGTTCGCGACGATCCTGCCCAACTGCACCGCGCCGCTGATCGTGCAGGCGACGCTCGGCTTTTCGAACGCGATCCTCGATGCGGCGGCGCTCGGCTTTCTCGGCCTCGGCGCACAACCGCCGACGCCGGAATGGGGCGCGATGCTGGCATCGGCGCTCGAATTCATCCAACGCGCGCCGTGGGTCGTGACGTCGCCGGGGCTCGCGATCCTCGTCACGGTGCTCGCGTTCAACCTGACCGGCGACGGGTTGCGCGATGCGCTCGATCCGAAGCTGCGGAGGGCCTGATGTCGGTCGACACCGCCGCCGTGGCCGATCGTGAGCGATTCCCGACGGGCGAAGCGCTCGTCGATATTCGCGACCTGCGCGTCGATTTTGGAACGGCCGCGCGTCCGCTGCCGGCGGTCGAAGGCGTGGATCTGTCGATCGGCGCGGGCGAAATCGTCGGGCTCGTCGGCGAATCGGGATCGGGCAAGAGCGTGACCGCGCTCGCGCTCATGGGCCTCGTCGACGAACCGGCGCGCGTGGCTGCACAGCGGATGCAGTTCGCGGGCCGCGACCTGATCCGGATGACGGCCGACGCGCGCCGCTCGCTCGCAGGACGCGACATGGCGATGATCTTCCAGGACCCGCACGCGAGCCTCGACCCGTGCTACACGGTCGGTTTTCAGCTCGACGAAGCGATACGCCTGCACGGGAACGCCGACGAACGCGCGAGCGCAGCCGCGCGTCGCCAACGTGCCACGGCGTTGCTGCGTGAGGTCGACATCCGCGAGCCTGCGATGCGGCTTCGCGCATACCCGCATCAACTGTCCGGCGGGATGGCACAGCGCGTGATGATCGCCATCGCGCTCGCCGGCAGGCCACGCCTTCTGATTGCCGATGAACCGACGACTGCACTCGACGTCACCGTGCAGGCGCAGGTGCTCGCGCTGCTGTTGCGGCTGCGCGACGAGCTCGGGATGGCGATCCTGCTCATCACGCACGATCTCGCCGTCGTCGCCGAAACCGCCGATCGCGTCGTCGTCCTGTACGCGGGGCAGGTCATGGAAACGGGAACGGTGCCCGCGATTTTCGATGCACCGCGCCACCCCTACACGCGGGCACTCCTCGATGCGCTGCCCGAGTACGAGCGCGGCCAGACGCGGTTGCGCACCATCCCCGGTGTCGTTCCGGGCGCGCACGACCGTCCTGCGGGCTGCCTGCTCGCACCGCGCTGCGCGTTTGCCGTCGAGCGCTGCAACGAGGTGCGTCCCGCGCTGACGGCGCTGCGCGCTCGCGTGAGCGTGCGCTGCCACTATCCGCTCGTTGTCGAATGACCGCACCGCTACTCGAAGCGCGGGACCTTGCGCGCCACTATCGGCTTCCCGGCGGCTATCTGTCCGAGCGTGGTGTCGTGCGCGCGCTCGACGGCGTGTCGTTCACGCTGCAGCAGGGTCGAACACTCGCGATCGTCGGCGAATCGGGCAGCGGCAAATCGACGCTCGCGCGGCAGGTGACGATGGTCGAAACGCCGACGTCGGGCGAGCTGCTTCTCGACGGTCGCGATGTCGCGCGCGCAACGCGCGCCGAGCGCCGGCGGCTGCGGCCGCAGGTGCAGATGGTGTTCCAGAATCCGTACGCGTCGCTCAATCCGCGGCGCACCGTCGGTGCCCTGCTCGAGGAGCCGCTCGCGATCCAGCGCCGCGGGTCCCGCGACGAGCGTCGCAGCGCGGCGCTGGCAATGCTTTCGAAGGTGGGACTGCGCGCCGAGCATTATCGGCGCTATCCGCACATGTTTTCGGGCGGGCAGCGCCAGCGCATCGCGGTTGCGCGCGCGTTGATGTTGAACCCGCGGCTCGTCGTCGCCGACGAGCCGATCTCGGCGCTCGACGTGTCGACGCAGGCGCAGGTGCTGAACCTGCTCGCCGATCTGCAGCAGGAATTCAACGTCGCGTATCTCTTCATCGCGCACAATCTGCAGGTCGTGCGCCTGATCGCCGACGACGTCGTCGTGATGTACCTCGGGAAGGCCGTGGAGCAGGGTTCGAAGGAAGCAATCTTCGAGAATCCGCAGCATCCTTACACGAAGGCGCTGCTCGCGAGCACGCCGAGCGTGCATCGGCGCCGGCGCGACAGCACCTCTTCGCAGCCGGCAAACGCAATTGACGCTGCACCATGCATTGGGCATGATCGCGGCCCATCATCATGAAAACCAATCCGGTCGAACACATCCGCCGCTGGGCCGACGACTTCACCCGCATCCGCCGCGACCTGCACGCGCATCCCGAGCTCGGGTTCGAGGAGCACCGCACCGCGCGTCTCGTCTGCGACCAGCTCACCGCGCTCGGCATCGAGCATCACTCCGGAATCGGCAAGACCGGCATCGTCGCCGTCATCGAAGGACAAAGCGACCGGCGCGGACGCCGCGTCGGACTTCGCGCCGACATGGACGCGCTGCCGCTGCAGGAAGAAAACGCAGTGCCGTACAAGTCGCGCTATGACGGACGGATGCACGGCTGCGGCCACGACGGCCATACGACGATGCTGCTCGCCGCGGCGCGTTATCTGCACGAGACGCGCAACTTCGACGGCATCGCGTTCATGATCTTCCAGCCCGGCGAAGAAGGTCATGCCGGCGCAAAGGCGATGATCGACGACGGCTTGTTCGAACGCTTTCCGGCCGAGCGCGTGTTCGCGTTGCACAACTGGCCGGCGTTGCCACCCGGACGCATCGGCATCACGCCGGGGCCGGCGATGGCCGCAGCGGACCGCATCGAGATCGTCGTCGATGGTCGCGGCGGCCATGGCGCGCATCCGCACATCGCCGTCGACCCGGTGCTCGTCGCCGGGCACATCATTACCGCCGTGCAGTCGATCGTCAGCCGCAACGTGAGCCCGCTCGACACGGCGGTGATCAGTCTGTGCGCGATGCAGTCGGGCAACCCGGGTGCGTTCAGCGTGATTCCCGCGCACGCCAAGCTCGTCGGCACGGTGCGCACGTTCCGTCCGAAGACGCAGGACA
>JAICLP010000296.1 GCA_025925475.1 Burkholderiales bacterium
CCGTGGGTCACCCGGATGGTCAACCTGCCGGCGACCATCGTGTCAACCACGCTGAGAGGACCCCTTGACTGGGTGGACGGGACCGTGGTGAGCGGCGACGCGGTCGATGTCGTCGCCCGGCTCAAGGAGGAGTCCGAGCTGCCGCTGCGCTCGCACGGCAGCCTGTCAATGAACCGGGCGCTCATGGCCGCCGGCCTGGTCGACCGCGTCCAGATCACCCTCTTCCCCGTGATCACCGGCCAGAACGGATCCGCGCCGATCTTCCAAGGCGCGGCCGACTTCGACCTCGAGCTGCTCGAGAGTCGAACGCTCGACGGCAACATCCAAGAGCTCACCTACCGGCCCACCCTCCATGTCCATGGTTGAGTCTGGTCTACACCCGCGGCACCCAGTTGCCAGACTCGGCACAGCACTAAGGGAACACTGCAGGAACCACCACCGCGGGCACCCACGGCGGTCAATCGTCTTCGCCCGTTTCCTTCTTCCGCGGCCTTCCTGCCCGCGGAGCGGCTGAGGCATGCAGCCGCCGGCACCAGGAGGCGCGCGGAGCGACGACGACTTCGCGTCACTCCGCGACGATGCACGCCTCGGCGCTGCTACTGCACCAGCTGGTACGTCCCGTTGACCAGCTTGTAGATGTAGAAACGCCCGCCGACAAGATCTCCCTTCGGGTCGAAGGCGATCGGCCGACCGATAATCGACTTCGTGATCTTGACCTTGCGGATTGCGGCGAGCAGCGCCGTCCGCGTGATCTTCTTGTGCTTCGCGCATAGCGAAGTAGCCGCCGTCATGATCACCTGCGCCGATACGTAGGACGGCGGCCCGAACTGACCGGTGTAGTTCGTGCCGTACCGCTTCTCGTACTGCTTGCTGATCGCGGCATCCGGCGGATACGTGTGCGCGTTGACCGAGAAGCTGGAGACGTACGTCGTCCCTCCGTCGAACGTCGACGCGAACGTCGGAACCGTCCGTCCCTGCGCCTGCATCTGCTGAAGGAAGAGTTTGATGTTCGCGGGCAGCTGCCACGTCAGGAAGACGATGTCGGCGGAGCTCGTCTTCGCGACGAGATTCGCGTAGTCGGTCGCCGTCTGCTGCACGGACTCGCGGTCCACGGTGACTCCCGCCTTCTGGAAGACCGGCGTCGCCGTCTCCGCAAGGCCGGTGCTGAAGCTCGACTGGTCGTCGACGATCATCACGCGCTTCGGATGCAGCTGCTTGATCATGTAGCGCGCGGCTGTCGGTCCCTGCTCGTCGTCCCGCGCGACGACGCGGAAGAAATCGTGGAAGGTTGCGCCCACCGTGAGGTTCGTCGCCGTCGCAGACGGCGAGACCATCGCGATGTGCGCCTTGTTGAGGATCGGCGCTGCCGCCGTCACGTTCTGACTCGCCGCCGGCCCCACCGTCGCGACGATCTTCGAGTTCGAGGCGAACTGCTGGGCTAGCGTCGATGCCTCGGCAGCGCTCAGCTGGTCGTCACCCTCGACGAGCTTGAAGTGCGCATGGTGCTTCGCGTTCCAGTTCGCAACAGAAAGCCGCGACCAGTTGACGATCTCCTGGCCGATGACGGCCGCAGCACCTGTGACGGGCGCGATGACGCCGAAGGTTGCACCGCAGGAAACAGGCTTGGGCTTGGCGGCGGACGAGCCGGCGGCGACGAGCGCACAGGCGACGGCCGCAACGACGAACAGCGGACCCTTCATGACCCTCCCTCGAAAGACTCCCGAGCCGCGGATTCTTCCGGCTCCACGCGGGTACGTCAAGGTTAGGATCGCCATCATGGCGGCCGACCTGCGTTCTTTCATCGGCGAACTGGACGAACACGGCCTCCTCGTACGAATCACGAAAGCTGTCGATCCTGCCACTGAAGCCGGCCGGCTTATGCGGCAACTCGAACTGCGCGGCGTCGCCGGATTGTTCACAAACGTGAACGGCGCGGACGCGAGCCTCGCGTACAACTTGATCGGCACGCGAACGGCGCTGGCGCTGGCGCTCGGTGTGGACCCGGGCGACCTGCGGCGGCGCTTTCGCGACGCGATCGATCGCCGGATCGAACCGACGCTCGTCGCCGACGCGCCGAGCCAGGAACTCGTGCGCACTGGTGACGAAATCGACCTTCGTCGATTGCCGCTCGTGACGCATTCGACGGGCGACGCAGGGCCGTACATCACTGCTGGCGCTGTCATTGCGCGCGACCCCACGACAGGCGCGCGGAACATCTCGATCAACCGGATGATGCTCGCGGGGGCCGCGGAGACAGGGATCCGGATGATGCCGCCGCAGCAGCTCGGTCTGATTCAGGCCACTGCCGAGGCAGCGGGCTCCGACCTTCCGGTCGCCGTCGCAATCGGCTTGCATCCCGTAGACACGCTCGCGGCCGGCACCAGCCTTCCGGCCGGCGAAGACGAATTCGCGCTCGCGGGCGGTCTGCGCGGCGAACCCGTCCGCCTGGCGCGAGCGGTCAGCGTCGACCTCGACGTGCCCGCCGACGCCGAGATCGTCATCGAAGGTGTGATCCCGGCCGGAGTTCGCGCGGCTGAGGGGCCGTTCGGCGACTTTCTCGAGTTCTACGTCCCTGAGATGCAGAACCATCGCGTCCGCGTTACGGCTGTGACGCATCGCCGCGATCCGATCCTGCAAACGATGGTCGCGGGTTCGCGCGAGGACGTGAACCTGCTCGGTCTCAGCCGCGAGGTCGACGTCGTGTCAGCGCTCGAACGCGTCGGCACGCGCGTCGTCGATGCCCGAGTAGGTCCGACGATTCTCATATGCGCGATCGCTATCGACCCCCGCTACCCCGGCGAGGCGAAGAACGCTGGCCTCGCCGCGCTCGGTGCCTATCCGTGGTTGAAGTACTGCATCGTCGTCGACGGCGACGTCGACGTGCAGTCGTCGGACGACGTCTGGTGGGCGATTGCAAACAGAAGCAGTCCCGAGCGTGCAGTGGTCGTCGCACACGGCGCGCCCGCGTTTCCGCGCGACGCGCATGGAGTCCACGGATCACGCGCGATCATCGACGCAACGATTCCGTTCGGGGCCTCGAACCACTACGAGCGTCGCGTGCCGCCGGGCGGACCAGCACTCGATCTCGACGATTGGCTCGCGTGAACGACACGGCGCTCCTCGTTGTCGACATGGAGGAAGACTTCGTCCGCGGCCCGATGGCGGTCTCGGGCGCGGAAGCGCTCGCACAGCGGCTGGCGCCGCTTATCGCGGCTGCGCGCGACGCGGGCATGGTCGTCGTGTTCGTCACGCAATCGCTCCGCCCTGGCGACATCGGTCCGCTCGCGCGCTTCGACGATGTGCGCGAGGGACGCGTGTTGAGCGAGGGTACGCCAGGTGTGCGGGTCGTCCCGGAGCTCGAGCCGCAGCCGTCCGATTCGTTCGTGGTCAAACGGCGGTTCGGCGCGTTTCTAGGCACCGACCTCGACCTCCTGCTGCGGACGCGTGGCGTCATCCGCGTCGTCGTATGCGGCATCTCTGCCCACGTCTGCTGCGACACGACGGTGCGCGAGGCGTTCCAGCTCGGGTACGAGCCCGTCTATCTCGTCGACGGCGTCAGCATGGGCGACCTCCCGGACCTCGGCTGGGGCCCGGTATCTGCCGCTGACGCGCAGCGCGTCATTGCAACGACGATCGCGCATCGCTTCGGCACCGTCGCGACGATCGACGACTTCCTCGCTACGCTCCGGCGATGAAGTTCGGACTACGACTGATCCAGTGGCACGGGACACCGAAGCGGCTCATCGCGCTTTCGGCGCTCGCAGAGGAGGCGGGGTTCGACGAAGTCTGGTTTCCCCACGACCCCTTCATGCTCAACACCTGGGCGTTGGCGTCGGCAACGGCCATGAGAACATCGCGGGTGGCGGTCGCCAGCATCGCCACGAACCCGTACACAACAGATCCCGCCGAGATCGCTACCTTCCTCGCGACGCTCGATTTGCTATCGGGAGGCCGCGCGGCGGTCGGGATCGGTCTCCATACCGATGCGATGGTCGAGTGGACGGGTCACGATGCTACCGATCACGTCGAACGAACGCGTGCGGCTGTCGACGTGGTACGGCGACTTCTCCGCGGTGAGACCGTCACCGGACCGGTCGGGCCGTTCGAGTGGAGCGAGGAATGCTTCCTCCGATTCGAGCCGCTCCGCCCAGACCCGC
>JAICLP010000358.1 GCA_025925475.1 Burkholderiales bacterium
ACGAAGAACGAGATCGTGACGGTGCCGAGCGTCAGCATGCTGTCGAGCGAAGTCGTCAATTACAGCGCGCTCGCGCGCACCGAGGGGCTCGTGCTGCACACGACCGTCGGCATCGGCTACGACACGCCATGGCGGCAAGTCGAGGCGATGCTGTTGGAAGCGGCGTCGCGCACGACCGGCCTCAAAGCCGATGCCAAGCCTTTCGTTCAGGTGAAGTCCCTGGACAGCTTCTGCATCACTTACGAGATCAATGCGCCGATCGAGGTCGCGCAGGAGATGAATCCTACGTATTCGGCGCTCCACCGGAACATCCTGGACGTCTTCAACGAGTACGGCGTGGGCATCATGACGCCTTCGTACGAGTCGGATCCGGAAGCGCCGAAGGTCGTGGCGCGCGAGAAGTGGTATGAGGCGCCGGCGATGCCTCCGCAGGTGGCGCGGTAGGCAGACGCGCTCGAGTGGGCTTCCGGCCTCATCGCGGCGCCCCGACGCCCTCCCCCGCGTCGGCTAAAATTGCGCGACCGGAGAGGTGGATGAGCGGTTTAAGTCACACGCCTGGAAAGCGTGCGTGGGTTAACAGCCCACCGCGGGTTCGAATCCCGCCCTCTCCGCCAGGCGCTCCGCGTCGCACAGCTCACCATAGCGCTGCATTAAATCGTGTCATTCGGAAGGCATGGCGCCGGTTCGCCTGACTTCATTGACCTGCCAAGCGAATTTCGGACCATTGATTACTTGAATATGGCGCCCGGTTGGGTGGAATCGTAGTGTTGGCGGAATTTCGTGATGCGTTCGGTAGTCGAGGCTCGAATGCGGTCGCACGGTATTGCAATGGCGGCGCCAGACGTCGGCGGGGCAATTGCAAGCCCGCGGCGCGCCATAGTCGATAGGCGCTCCGCGCTCATCGCATGACCCTCCCGACGCAGGAAGATGCGTACGCGGCGGTAGCCATAACGCGGGTAGGTCGCGGCGATCCTGCGCATCGCAATGAGCGCCGGCGCATCGCGCTCGGCGCGTACCGGGCGGTACTTCAAGATCGAGCGGGGCAATTCGATCAACTCGCAGGCTTGGCGCTGGGAATCCCCTCGCTCCATCGCCAAAGCCACCTGGTCCCTTCGGCCTGCGAGCTCACCATTTTCGGCGGTTGATCTCCTGCGACGTCTCGATCGACATCTCGCGATCGGCGACCATCCACTTGAGCTTGGCGTTTTCCGCCAACTCGCGCAAGCGCTTCACGTCCGCAGGCTGCGGCAACCCAAATCGCCGCCGCCACACGTAGATCGTCGGCTCGCTGACCTTGTGCTTCTTGGCAACCTCCGCGACCGGATTCCTGTCGGCCTCGCGCAAGATCGCGACCATTGGCTCTTCGGCAAAACGGACCTTCTTCATCAGCTCCTCGCTCAGGTGCGGGAGCCATTCTCTCAAGTTACAGTTGGTCCGAAAAACTCCGGCAGGTCAGCGGCACACGAACGGCGCAATTCGGCCAAGAGCCGCCGGTCAGCCTCGTTCTCCAAGATTGCCGGGAAGCAGTCGTTCGCCTAGGCTCTGCTACGTTGCGAATCTCGAGCGAAGTGAAGCCTGCGCCGTAGCACGTCATCGCCCGCGCAAGAGCATGCTTCCTGTCAACGTTACCGGAGCAAGTGACGGGGAAGGCCAATCGCGAAAACACACCCTTTTCCGGGTACGTCGAGCACCGTCAGGCTTCCGGCGTTGGACTCAAAGGTGCGCCGCGCGATGGAAAGGCCGAGACCCAACCCGCTCCGGTCGAAGCTGCCCTGCGTGAAAGGCTTGAACATGTCCTCGGCGAATCCCGCCGGAAGGCCGCCGCAGTTGTCCTTAACTTCAATTGAGATGCGGTCTCCGACGCCGTAAGCGTGCAAGGTGACTTCGGTGTGTGGATGAGTGAATTTGAACGCGTTTTGAAGCAGATTGTTCAGCGCCGCCAGCAGATGGTCCCGATCTCCTGCTATTCCCAGACTGCGATCGACCTCGGGCACCGTGAACGTACAACCTCTTGCCGTAGCGTCCAAGGACGCGACGCTCTGCGCCTCCGCTATAAACGCTGCAAGTGAGAATGCCTGCGCCTGGCCTGAGGAGGCACCGGCCTTGCCTCTCACGTCTTCCAGCGAGCTCTCGAGGACGCCTGAGAGCGTGAGCAGGCTGCGTTTGACCAAGGCTCCGGTAGAGCCCCCAACCGGCACCTTTCCAGACTCGAGGGCCGTAAACGCCATCGTCGCTGTCTGCAAGTAGTTTCGCAGCTCGTGAACGAGAATGCCTAAACGAGCATTTTCGTCGGTAGCTTGCTGGCGCGAGACTGTCGCGTCGCGTTGAGCCGCAAACTCAGTGACCGCATCCGCGATTGCATTGTCGAGGCAGCGGTTGAGCGTTCGAAACTCGTCTACCGAGAAAGGGGCGTCGCGCTCGACGGCGAGGTCGGTAATGGCTTGGCAAAGGTCGCCGTAGTCATGAACCACCTGGTCAAATGTGTATCCCAAGTTCAGGAGTTCTTTCCCGTGCGCCGCTGCGCTAACCCCTATCTCGGACAGGTCGGTGATGTCACCGCCTGCCGGACCGGAAATCCGGACACCTTCGGCGACGTTACCCTGCTCCTCGGCCTCCAGGGTTTTTGTTAACTGCTGCAAGAAGAGGGGAATGCCGTTAGCTAGCTGCTTTGCGGTTGCTGCCCGTTTCGGTCGTTGCGCGACTTTCGCCGTGCATCGGGCGATGAGTTCGTCTCGGTTATTGGATAGAAATTTGTGCATCGGCGTACACCCTCGTCACGGCTCACCGCGGGTAGCTCCAGCTCGGACGCTAGGCGACGGCTCGTCCCTCGGGGGAAGGACTAGCTCGACGAGCGACAGCGATTCTTGGTTTGGGCTCCTCGGCAAGGCACCGTCAACGGCATCCGGGGTATATATCGTCAACCGAGGTCCGCTGACAGTTCGTGCGAACTCGGACATCCACGTCGACAGACTGGCAGCGCCTATTCCAAAATCACACACCTTGGCCAAGGATGCACGCGGTTCACCGTTCCAGCAGCAATGGAGCTGCCGATTGCCCGCCGCGCGAGTTCTCGCCGATCCGGCAGATGTTCGACGAGCGTTGCGCATGCGCTTCTTCGGTCGCCACGATC
>JAICLP010000334.1 GCA_025925475.1 Burkholderiales bacterium
AACGCCGCGCGCGCAGGTTCGTCAATACGCAAACCGCGAGCAGGCGGCCGAAACGGCTACAACAGCTTGTCGAGCGTGATCGGCAGGTCGCGCAGACGTCGGCCCGTCGCGTGATAGACGGCGTTGCAGATCGCCGCCGGAACGCCGGTTATGCCGATCTCGCCGATCCCGCGGATGCCCAGCGGATTGAACGCGTAATCGGGGAAGTCGACGAACGTCACATCGACGGTTCCGACGTCGGCATTGACCGGCACGTGGTATTCGGCAAGGTTCGCGTTGACGATGCGTCCGTTGCGCGCGTCCATCACCGCGTCCTCGAGCAGCGCGAAGCTCATGCCCCAGACGATGCCGCCCTGCAATTGGCTGCGGGCGGTCTTCTCGTTGAGTGGCCGCCCGATGTCGTAGGCAGCAACGACGCGCGGCACGCGGATCACGCCGAGATCGTCGTCCACGCGCACTTCGACGAACACGGCGCCGAACGAATGCAGCGCGTAACGTTCGGCCTCCTTGTCGGGCGCCGCCTCGGCCGTCGCTTCGAGCGGCTGAGAAACGCGGCCCGCCAACGCGGCGATCGTCTCGCCGCGTGAGGGATCGTCCCGTACCGCGATCCATCCACCGTCGACGCCCACGCGCGAAGGCGCCACGCCATGCAGCGGCGACGAGCCGTCGCGCGTCGCCTGCGCGATCAGCATCTGGCGAAGTTGCCGGCACGCGGCCTGCACCGCGGGCGCGACGCTCGCTGCGGTCATCGACCCGCCCGACACCGGGGCCGGAGGCAGATGCGTGTCGCCGAGCTCGAAGCGCACGCGACTCGGCGGCACCCCGAGTGCATCGGCGGCGACTTGCGTCATCACCGTGTACGTACCGGTGCCGATGTCCTGCGAACCCGATTGCACGACGAACGTGCCGTCGGGCGAGAGCGCGGCGCGCGCCTTCGCGCGCATTCGATGCGCCGGATAGGATGCCGTCGCCATGCCGAAGCCGATGAGCTCGCGCCCATCGCGCATCGAGCGCGGCACGGCGCTGCGTTGCGACCAGCCGAAGCGTTGCGCAGCCTGCTCGTAGCACTCGCGCAGGTGCTTGCTGGAAAACGGCTTGCCGGTGTCCGCTTCGTGTTCTGCGTAGTTGCGAAGCCGCAGGATCAATGGATCGAGCGCAAGCGCGTGCGCGAGCTCGTCCATCGCGACTTCGAGTGCGAAGTTGCCCGTCGCTTCGCCCGGCGCACGCTGGAACGTCGGCGTCCCGGTGCTGAGCTTCACGAGCCGATGCGTCGTGATGCCGTTCGGACATTTGTACATCATTCGCGACACGACCGCCGACGACTCGGTCCAATCCTCGAAGTCGGATGTATTCGCAACGAGCTCGTGGCGTACGTACGCGAGCGTGCCGTCCTGCCGCGCGCCGAGGGCGACGCGCTGGCGCGTAAGCGGCCGACCACCGACCGGGCCGAACATCTGCGTGCGATCGACGACGAGCTTCACCGGACGTCCGACCTTGCGCGCGCACATCGCGCAGAGCACGACATGCGACCACACGGAGCCCTTGCATCCAAAGCCGCCGCCGACGAACGGCGAAACGACACGCACGTCGTCCGTGGCAATGCCGAGCGTCTTCGCAACCGTATCGCGCACGCCGGACACGTATTGCGTCGCGTCGTAGAGCGTCAGATGGTCGCCGTCCCAGGCGGCGATCGTCGCATGCGGCTCGAGCGGATTGTGGCTCTGCATCGGCGTCGCGTACACCGCATCCACACGCACCTCTGCCGCGCGCTCGCCGGCGCCCATGTCGCCCCAGCCCGCGTCCGGCGGCTTGCCCAGGATCTCCTTCGGCGCATAGGCATGCGCACGCTCGCGCTCGAAGTCGAGCATTGGCGGCTCGGTCGCATAGCGCGCGTCGACGAGCGCCGCACCCGCGACCGCATGCTCGAAGGTATCGGCGACGACGACGGCGATCGGTTGCCGGTTGTAATGCACGTCGTCGTCCTGGAAGAGCGACATCGCGCGGCCGGCGGGCGGCTTGAACGCTGCGCGTCCATGCTCCGGAAGGCTCGGCGCATTGCGATGCGACAGCACGAGCAGAACGCCGGGCGACGCTTCGGCGCGCGTCGTATCGAGGTCGACGATGCGCCCGCGCGGAATCGTCGACAGCACCATCACCGCGTGGCAAAGGTCGGGAAGGCGGAACTCGGCCGCGTAGCGCGCGCCGCCGGTGGTCTTCAGCGGACCGTCGGTGCGATCGAGCGGTTGGCCGATGATCGAAGTATCGGTCGTCGTCATGCCGAAGCCGCCTCGCGGAGCGCGCGCATGACCGCGCGCTGCGCCAGCGACACCTTGAACGCGTTGTCGCGATACGGGCGCGCACCTTCGGTCGCTGCCGAACCGGCCGCGGCTAGCGCCGCGTCATCGAGTGCGTGGCCAACGAGCGCCTGCTCGGCACGCAGCGCGCGCCACGGCTTGTGCGCAACGCCGCCGAGGGCGATGCGCGCGTCGCGCACGTGGTCGCGATCCATCTCGAGCGCCGCGGCCACCGATACGAGCGCGAATTCGTAGCTCGCGCGATCGCGCACTTTCAGGTAGCGCGAATGGTCGGCAAAGCGCGACGGCGGCAACGTCACCGCGACGATCAATTCATCGCGGCGAAGCTCGGTATCGCGCTCGGGCGTCGTGCCGGGAAGGCGGTGAAAGTCGCGCATCGGAATGCGCCGCGTGCCGGAGCGGCTTTGCGCCTCGACGACGGCATCGAGCGCCGCGAGCGCCACGCACATGTCGGACGGATGCACGGCAATGCATTGATCGCTTGCACCGAGGATCGCGTGGATCCGGTTCGGGCCCTCGCGCGCGGCGCAGCCGGAGCCCGGCTTGCGCTTGTTGCAGGCGTCGAAACCGACGTCGGTGAAGTAATGGCAGCGCGTTCGCTGCAGCAGGTTGCCGCCGACGCTCGCCATGTTGCGAAGCTGCGGCGATGCGCCCGACACCAGCGCCTGCGCGAGCAGTGGATAGCGCTCGCGCACGTTACGATCGTTCGCGAGATCGGTGTTCGAGACCAGGGCGCCGATGCGCAGGCTGCCGTCAGGCAACGCCTCGATGTCGCGCAGCGGCAGATGCGTGATGTCGACGAGCCGCGTCGGCTGCTCGACGTAACCCTTCATCAGATCGAGCAGATTCGTGCCGCCGGCAAGACAGCGCGTGTTCGGATCGGCGAGCGCTGCAATCGCGTCGTCGACCCGCTTCGCACGCGTGTAGTCGAATGCCTTCATGCGCCCCGCTTCGACGCTTCGCGCACCGCCGCGACGATGCCGACGTACGCACCGCAGCGACAGAGGTTGCCGCTCATGCGCTCGCGAATCTCGGCATCGGTCAATTCGACCGGGCCGCGGCGGCGCACGTCGGCCGTGACGGCGCTGATCGTGTCGCCCCGCGCTTCGTCCAGCATGCCCACCGCCGAGCAGATCTGTCCCGGCGTGCAATAGCCGCACTGGAAGCCATCGTGCGCGATGAAGG
>JAICLP010000319.1 GCA_025925475.1 Burkholderiales bacterium
GTGTCTTCGATGCCGGCGTCGACGTCGAATGGCGAGCGACGACGGCTTACGGCGACGACGCGCCGATCGACCTTCCGGGCGCGCCTGCAGGCGTCGTCGCGCTCTTCAACCTCACGGCGACGCCGGAGCCGGAGAACCACGGCGCGTTCGTCGATGCGCTTCGCGGTCGCATAGAGCCGCACGTCCCGCTGATCGCGATCGTCGACACAACCGATTTCGTCGATCGCTTTGCCGCGAATCCGCGCCGCATCGCCGAGCGCGAAGCGGCGTGGCGGCAGATGCTCGAGCCGCACCACGCCGAGCCGTTGTTCTTGCGCCTCGCCGATCCCGATCTGCGCGAAGCCGGCGCCACGCTGTCGACTCGCCTCGAGCGCGCGACGACATGACGTCGGACGAAGCGTCGGTGGCGGAACAGACGATAGCGCTGTCCCTGATCGCGCATACGAACGTCGGCAAGACGACGCTTGCGCGCACGCTCCTCGGCCGCGACATCGGCGAAGTGCGCGACGCGCCGCACGTCACCGGCAGCGCCGAGCGCTACACGATGGTCGAGACCGCCGCCGGCGACGTGCTCGCGCTGTGGGATACGCCGGGCTTCGGCGACAGCGCACGATTGGCGCGCAAGCTGCGCGACCTCGATCACCCGATCGCACGCCTGCTCGCGATGGCCTGGGATCGCTGGCGCGATCGCGCGGCATGGTCGAGCCAGCAGGCCGTCCGCAACGTGCGCGACGAAGCGGACGTCGTGCTCTACCTCGTCAATGCATCCGAATCGCCCGCCGATGCGGGCTATGTGGCGCCCGAGGTCACGATCCTCGAGTGGATCGGCAAGCCGGTGATCGTGCTTCTGAACCAGACGGGGCGTCCGCGCGCCGCCGACGAGGAGGCCGACGACGTGGCGCGCTGGCGCGATGCGCTCGGGCGGCATCCGATCATCGAGGACGTGCTGTCGCTCGATGCGTTCGCACGCTGCTGGGTGCAGGAAGGCGTCCTGCTGCGCGCCGTTGCGCGCGCGCTTCCCCCGTCGAAGCAGGCTGCTTTCGCGCGGCTCGCGTCGGCATGGCGCGCCGAGCGCGATGCACAATTCCATGCGGCGATGGCAGCGATCGCCGAGCCGATTGCGCATGCGGCCTGCGATCGCGTGACGCTGCCGAACACGGGCGTTCGCGGAACGCTGATGGACGTCGGCAGGGCGGTCGGGCTTGCGCGCGGCCGCACCGACCGCGTGAAGCAGGCCGCGATGCGCGAACTCGCGATGCGCCTCGATGACGACATTCGCACGAGCACGGAGCGGCTGATCGAGATCCATCACCTCGGAGGCCACGCCGCCGACGAGGTCATGGTGCGGCTCGCCGAGCATCTTGCGACCGATGCGCCGCTCGACGAGCGAAAGGCGGCCGTGATCGGCGGCTTCGTATCGGGCGCGCTGACGGGACTCGCCGCCGATCTCGCGTCGGGCGGGTTCACGTTCGGCGCAGGGCTCCTCGCCGGTGGCGTCGCCGGTGCGCTCGGTGGTGCGGGGCTCGCGCGCGGATTCAACCTCGTGCGCGGCAAGCGTGCATCGATCGTCGGCTGGAGCGACGCCTTCATTGCATCGCTCGTACCGGCGGCGGTGCTGCGCTATCTCGCCGTCGCGCATTTCGGGCGCGGGCGCGGCGACTTCGCGGCGAGCGAATACCCGGCATTCTGGCGCGATGCGGTGACGGCCGCGTCGAACCGTGCAGGCGCCATCGGAGCAATCGTTGCACGCCGCAACGCCGAGCCATGCGACGCCGCCGCCATCGCGCGCGCGCTGCAGGACGCGCTCGCCGACGTCACGCTCGACGTGCTGGCCGCGCTCTACCCGGACGCCTTGCCTCCGCAAAGACGATCGGCGGAGAATGCGATTCCGGCCGCGCGGGCGGCCCGGGATGAGGGAGGCCCATGACGCGTCTCGTCGACGATCTCGACCAGCGGCTTGCGCGCGAACGGCGGGAACTTGCGGTGAAGCAGCGCGATGCGGCGTCGCCGTACTTTCGCGGCGATCGCCGCCGCTTCGTGCAGTCGCTCGCAGCCATGGGCGGCGTCGCGGCGCTCGCCCGCACGGCAGCGGCGCAAACGCCGCTCGGCGCAACCGTGCACGACGTGCCGCCCGACGCGAGCAAGACGCCCGGCTATCCGCTCGCCGACGAGAGCTACGGCACGCGCTCGCAATTCGAGACCGAAGTGCGCCGCCGCTTCAAGACGGCGACGCCGTTGTCGTCGTGGACGATGACGCCGCTCGAGGCGGGGATGGGCATCGTCACGCCTTCGGGTCTGCATTTCGAGCGCAGCCACGGCGGCACGGCCGTGATCGATCCGACGAAGCACTCGCTGTACGTGCACGGGATGGTCGACGAGCCGCGCAAGTATTCGATGAAGGACCTGCGTCGTTTCCCGTCGATCTCGCGGATCATGTTCGTCGAATGCTCGGGCAACGGTCTGACCGAATGGTCGAAGCCGACGATGCGCACCGTGCAGTTCACGCACGGACTGACATCGACATCGGAATGGACCGGCGTGCCGCTGTCGACGATCCTGAACGAATCGGGCCTCGCGCACGGCGCGAAATGGCTGCTCGCCGAAGGTGGCGACGCGGCGGCGATGACGCGCAGCATTCCGATCGACAAGGCGATGAAGGACTGCTTTCTCGCCTATGGCCAGAACGGCGAGGCCATCCGCCCCGAGCAGGGCTATCCGCTGCGGCTGATGGTTCCCGGCTGCGAGGGCAACATCAACATCAAGTGGCTGCGCCGGCTCGAGGTCTCGGATGAGCCGTTCATGACGCGCGAGGAAACATCGAAGTACACGGACCTGCTGCCCGACGGCAAGGCGGTGCAGTTCTCGCTCGTGATGGAAGCGAAATCGGTCATCACGTCGCCGTCCGGCGAAATGCTACTCGACGGACCCGGCTTCTACGAGATCACCGGGCTCGCATGGTCGGGACGCGGCGCAGTCCGCCGCGTCGACGTGTCGACCGACGGCGGCCGCACGTGGCGCCGCGCGGCGCTGCAGTCGCCGGTGTTACCAGTCAGCCATACGCGCTTCCGCTTTCCGTGGACCTGGGACGGCAACGAGACGATCCTGCAAAGCCGCTGTGTCGACGAGACGGGCTACGTGCAGCCGACGCTCGGCCAACTGATCGCGGTACGCGGGCTCAACGGGCCGCTCGGCTCGATCTACCATCTGAACGCGATTCAGAGCTGGCATGTCGCGCGCGACGGCAAGGTGACCAATGTCCATCACTACTAAAATAGCGCTCGCGGCCGCACTGGCGGCGTTCTGCACGAATGCAATGGCCGCCGGCGTGCACGAGACGACGTACGATTTCGGAACGAGACCTTCCGAAGCGGAACTCGGCCATTTCGTCTCGCCGCTCCCCGACGGTCGCGGCTTGCCGCAGGGCTCCGGCTCGGTGCTCGAAGGCAAGTCCGTCTACCAGCAGCAATGCGCGTCGTGTCATGGCGAGAAGTTGCAGGGCGGGATCGGCGATCGGCTGATCGGCGGCCGCGGCACGCTCGTCAACGACGAGCCGACGAAGGCGCCGGCCAAGACCGTCGAGAGCTACTGGCCGTACGCGACGACGCTGTTCGATTACATCAAGCGCGCGATGCCGATGAACGCGCCGGGCAGCCTCGGCGACGACCAGGTGTACGCACTGACCGCCTACATCCTGTCCGAAGCGAACATCGTCTCCGGAGATGCGATCATGAGCGCGGACACGCTCGCGAAGGTGGAGA
>JAICLP010000285.1 GCA_025925475.1 Burkholderiales bacterium
CGTGCACGCGCAACGCGGCGCGGGCGGTCTGCGATCGGCGGCTCGTCGAATTCGCGTGGCGCGTGCCGCAGCGGCTCAAGATCGCAGCCCGTGACCGAATTCGTGGAACAGCGTGATCACCTCGCGGTGCGTGAAGTACGGCTGCTCGCCGTTCACGGGTCCCGAGAAATTGCAGGTCAGGTAGGCCACCGGATGCTGCAGGCGGTCGTGCGCGTAGCGGCGATTGATCGCGTCGTCCATCCACGCGCCGCTCTGCTTGCCTTCCCGGGCGTAGAGATCGAGATAGAACTGCCCGACGATCGCACCTTTGCTGTCGACGATCTCGAAGAAGCGCACGGTCGGATGCCACGTCGGCGCAACCGACGGCCGCACGTCGACGCCGTAGATCGTCTCCACGACGCGAAAGAGTCCTGCGAGCACGCGGTCTTCCGGGAAATACTGCTTGACCTCCTGCTCGGAGTACGCGAAGCGTTGCGCCTTCAGCTTCTCGGTCACGTACGCAAGGTCCCACGCCGACAGGTCGTCGATGCCGAGCGCGTCGTGCGCGAACGTCTGGAGATGGTCGTATTCGCGCTCGGCAAACGGACGCGCGCGGTGCGCGAGATCGCGCAGGAACGCGAGCACTTCCGACGGGGTCTGCGCCATCTTCGGCTCGAGCGACAGCTCCGCGAAATTCGCGTAGCCGAGCAGCCGCGCTTCCTCGTACCGCAGGGCCAGGATGCGCAGGATCACGGTGCTGTTGTCGAGCGCAGGCGATCCGCCGAGATCCGACGCGCGCGTCGCCGACGCGCGGTGCATCGTCGCGCGTAGCGAGCGGTCGTCGGCGTACTGCATCACCGGCGTATGGCACGGGTAGCGCAGCGTGAGCTTGTAGCCGGCGTTCCCGTCGGCCTCGGCCTCGTTTCGCATCCGCTCGATCACGTCGGCCGGCACGCCGGCGAGCGCCTGCGCATCGTCGACGTAATGCGTCCACGCGTTCTCGCTGTCGAGCACGTTGTCGTCGAACTTCGCCGACAGCGATGCAAGCTCTTCCTGGACCGCCTTGAACCGCCCCCGGTCGACGTCGCCGAGCTCGGCGCCGCCAAGCCGAAAATCGCGCAGCGCGTTGTCGATGACCTTGCGCTTGGCGGCGTCGAGCTGCGCGAATTCGGGAGAGTCGGCGACGGCGCGAAAGCGCGCGAACCAGCGCCGGTCCTGCGCGATGTCGGCGTAGAACGCGGTGACCTTCGGCAGCGCGGCGTTGTACGCGTCGCGGATGGCCGGCGTATTCACCACCGCGTTCAGGTGCGCGACGACACCCCATGCGCGATCGAGGTGATCGAATGCCGTTTCCGTCGGAACGACGACGTTCGCCCAGGACGCCGGACGCGGATCGTCGTCGACGCGCAGGATCGCTTCGCGTGCGTTGCGCAGCAATGCAGCGATCGCCGGCGCAACGTGCTCGGCGCGGATGCGATCGAAACGGGGAAGGCCCGAGAAATCGAGCAGCGGATTCGCGTTGTCGTTCACGTGGATTTCCGAAGCGACGCATCGAGCGCCGCGAGATCGGCCGGCGTGCCGACGTTCGCCCATACGCCATCGTAGCGCTCGCCCGAAACGATGCCGCGGGCGATCCAGGCGCGATAGAGGGGCAGCATTTGGAGCCTCACCCCGCGGGGAAGTTCGCGGAACAGCGCGCTGTCGTAGATGCCGATATTGCCGAATGTCAGGCGATCGTCGCCGCGATCCTCGATGCGATCGCCGGCGAGCGCGAAATCGCCGGTCGGGTGATACGGGGGATTTCGCACCATGACGAGATGCACGCGCGGCGAGGTGCTCGCGTCGCGCATCGCGGCGATTCGCGGGCATAGCGATGCGTAGTCGAAACGCGTGAAGATGTCGGCCGACACGATCAGCACGGGTCCCGGCGCGAGCAGCTCGATCGCGGTCGCGACGCCACCGGCGGTCTCGAGCGGCTCGGCTTCGCGCGAGTAACGGATGCGCGTGCCGAACGCGGTCCCATCGCCGGCCGCATCGATGATTGCGTCGGCAAGATGCGACACGTTGATCGCGATGTCGCGAAAACCGGCGCGCGCGAGTGCGGCGATCTGCCAGGCGATCAGCGGCTTGCCGCCGACGCGGAGCAGCGGCTTCGGCACTGCGTCGGACAGTGGCCGCATGCGCTCGCCGCGGCCTGCAGCGAGGATCATCGCCGATGCGAGCGGCATCGCGTCTTCAGACGACCGGTGCGGCCGACGTCCGCTGCTCGAGCGAATCGAGCAGGGCAATCAATCCGGCCAGTTCGTCGTAACGTGCGGCCGCGCGCCGGAGGTAGCGCATCACGCGCGGCATGTCGTCGACGTAGCTCGCCTTGCCGTCGCGGTGCTTCAACCGCGCGAAGATGCCGAGCACCTTCAGTTGCCGCTGCACGCCCATCCATTCGAAGTCGCGCCAGAACTCGCCGAAGTCGCCGCGCACGGGAAGGCCGGCCACGCGCGCACGCTCCCAGTAGCGCGCGGCCCAGTCCAGCTCGCGCTCCTCACCCCATTCGACGTAGGCGTCGCGCAACAGCGACACGAGGTCGTAGGTGATCGGGCCGTGCACGGCGTCCTGGAAGTCGAGCACGCCGGGATTCGGCGATGCGACCATCAGGTTGCGCGAATGGTAGTCGCGATGCACGAACACGCGCGGCTGCGCGAGGTTGTTCGCGACGAGCGCATCGAAGATCGCCGCCAGCGTCGCGTGCTGCGCGTCGGTCAGTGCCTGCTGCAGATGACGCGCGACGTACCAGTCGGGGAAGAGCGCGAGCTCGCGGCGCAGCAGCACATCGTCGTATGGCGGCAGTTCGTCGTCGCAGCGCATCTTCTGCATCCGCACGAGCGCGTCGAGCGCGTCGGCGTAAAGCGCGGCGGCAGTGCCGGCCGCGAGCACCGACGCATACGTCTGCGTGCCGAGATCGCTCATCAGCAGGTAGCCCTGCGCAAGATCGGTGGCGACGATCCGCGGCACGTGGACGCCCGCATCGTGAAGCAGCCGCGCGACGTGCAGATAGGGGCGGCAATCCTCGTTCGCAGGCGGCGCATCCATCGCGATCAACGTTTCGGCGCCTGCCGCATGAGGCCACGATCCGTCGAGCGTCACGCGGAAGTAACGGCGGAAGCTCGCGTCCGCGGAGGCCGGCTCGATCGAAGCGACCGGCGCGTCGAGCGTTGCGAGCCATTGCGAAAGCGCCAGGGCGCGCGCGTCGAGGGTCGGTTGCGTCACGGCGAGTGCGTATCCAGCTAGAATTGCGCGAATTCTAGCAACCCGCCTTCCTCAGATTTCCTCCACGCGATGAAGCTTCGAGCCGGCCCGATCGTCGCATCGGCCGCCCTCTGCGGTGCGCTTTGCGCGCAAACCGCGCGGTGCGAGCCTCTGACGCTCGAGCTGTCGCGCGAGATCCAGGCACCGGCGCCGACGCCGGTATCGCCGGGCACCGCAGTGGCGCCTTCGCGGGCTGCGCCGCCTGCCGGGCAGCAACAGAAGCGCGAGGTGCGCGGCGCGTTGTTCCTGCGCGCCGATCGCGTCGAGGGCGACGACAAGCGAATCACCGCGTTCGGGAACGTCGAGCTTCGCGGCCACCACGAGACCGTCCTCGCCGACGAGCTGTCGTACGACGTCCAGACGCAGACGATCTACGGCAACGGCCGCGTCGTGCTGCGGCGCGATTTCGACTGGATCACCGGGCCGCAACTCGAATACAAGCGCGATACCGAAGTCGGCTTCTTCCGGAAGCCGCGCTTTTTTATCGCCGAGACCGACGGTCACGGCGATGCGTCCAACATCCGCTTTACCGGGCCGAATCACTACGAGGCGACCGATGCGAGCTACACGACGTGCATCGCGCCCGATCCCGACTGGTATTTGCGGGGCGACGACATCGAGGTCGACAACCTGCGCAAGGTCGGCACCGCGCATCGCGTCTCGCTGCACTTCCTCGACGTGCCGGTCTTCTACACCCCGTGGCTGCAATTCCCGTTGTCGAACGAGCGCAAGTCCGGCTTCCTGACGCCGACGCTCGGCTCGACCGGCGTCCGCGGCTTCGAAATCACGACACCGTACTACCTCAATCTCGCGCCGAATTACGACGCGACGATCACGCCGCGCCTGATGACGAAGCGCGGGCTGATGATCGGCACGCAGTTCCGCTACCTGCTCGGCGACGGCACGGCGCCATTCGGCAGCGCGAACGGCGAGATGAACGCGGAGATCCTGCCGCACGACCGGCAGACCGGCGAGCGGCGCTACGAGCTCGCATGGGCGCACAACGAGCAGTTCGCGCCGTGGCTCGCCGGCTACTGGA
>JAICLP010000390.1 GCA_025925475.1 Burkholderiales bacterium
CTCCATAAGCGCGTGACCGCTGTAATAGAGCCTGGTCTCCTTACCCAACCCCTTGCGCGCGAGCCGCGAATCCGGGTCGGTCTTCGACTCATGCGTCTTGTTGCTTCGGCGCTCGCCGCGGAAATTGACCATCCCCTGATCGTCACGGCCCCCATCGGGGGGCGGCGGACCATCCTTCCGGTGCACGCTCTTGGCCACCGAGGCCCACGCCTCGATCAGCGTCCCATCGACCGTGAAGTGCTCATCGGACAGCAACTCCAGCTCGCGGGCGCGCCGCACCACCGCATCGGCGAAGCGTTTTGCCGTTTCCTCGCCCGCCAGCCGGCTGCGCAGGCGCGAGAACGCCGACTGATCCAGTCCACGCTCGTCCAAGTTCATGTCCAGAAACCAGCGGAAGAGGATGTTGTAGTCGAGCATCTCGCAGAACATCCGGTCCGAGCGCACCGAGTAGAGCGCGATCAGCAAGCTGGCCTTGAGCAGGCGCTCCGGCGGGATCGACGGCCGGCCGGTACTCGAATACAACCGCTCGAACTCCGCATTCATCGAGCGCAGCACCGCGTCGGCGTGCGCCTTGATTCGCCGCAGCGGGTGATCCGGCGGAACCCGCGACTCCGGCGAAAAGTACGTGAACATCGCAGATTGAAGGTCCAATTGGCCGCGCATGCGCTTGTTATGGGTTGGTCGCGTTCCCGGATTAACGTTTCCACCGCGAAGCCGATGACAGGTTTCGCATCAAGCTGCTAGGCCAAGAAGGCGCGGCGATGCTCGGACGTTTCGACTGGCACGAGATATGGATCAATCTCCCGTACCTGATGAAGACGGGGATGACGTTCACGCTGACGCTGACCGCGCTGGTCGTCGTCGGCGGTGTCATCTTCGGCACGATTCTCGCGCTGATGCGGCTTTCGAGCATCAAGCCGGTGTCGATCATCGCGACCGCGTACATCAACCTGATGCGCTCGGTGCCGCTGGTGCTCGTGATCTTCTGGTTCTACTTCCTCGTGCCGTACATCGGCGCGTGGATCACCGGCGCCGACCGGCCGGTGCAGGTCGGCGCGTTCCTGTCGTCGGTCATCACGTTCACGATGTTCGAAGCGGCGTATTACGCGGAGATCATGCGCGCCGGCATCCAGTCGATTCCGCGCGGTCAGAGCTGGGCGGGCTACGCGCTCGGGCTCAACTACTGGCAGACGATGGGCAAGATCGTGCTGCCGCAGGCATTCCGCAACATGGTGCCGATCCTGCTCACACAGACGATAGTCATGTTCCAGGACACGTCGCTCGTCTACGTGCTGTCGATCACCGATTTTCTCGGTGCCGCGTCCAAGGTCGCCGAGCGCGACGGGCGCCTCGTCGAGATGTACCTGTTCGTCGCGCTCGTCTACTTCGTCATGTGCGTCGCCGGCTCGTACGTCGTACGACGCCTGCAGCGCAGGATCGCGATCATTCGCTGAGTCGTTCGCTCATTCCTTCATCAACTCCCGATCGGAGCGCACGATGCCGATGATCGTTATCCAGGATATCTCGAAGTGGTACGGCACCTTCCAGGTGCTGACCGACTGCACGACCAGCGTCGAGAAGGGCGAAGTGATCGTCGTCTGCGGACCTTCTGGCTCGGGGAAGTCGACGCTGATCAAGGCGGTGAACGCGCTCGAGCCGATCCAGAAGGGCGACATCTTCGTCGACGGCGTGAAGGTCAACGATCCGAAGACGAACCTGCCGAAGCTCCGCGCGCGCGTCGGCATGGTGTTCCAGCATTTCGAGCTCTTTCCCCATCTGACGGTGCGCCAGAACCTGACGCTCGCCCAGGTGAAAGTACTCGGCCGCTCGCAATCGGAGGCGACGGCGCGGGGAATCAAGTACCTCGAGCGCGTGGGGCTTGCGGCGCACAAGGACAAGTTTCCGGGTCAGCTCTCCGGCGGCCAGCAGCAGCGCGTGGCGATCGCGCGCGCATTGTCGATGGACCCGATCTGCATGCTGTTCGACGAGCCGACATCGGCGCTCGACCCCGAGATGATCAACGAGGTGCTCGACGTGATGGTGCAACTCGCGAAGGACGGCATGACGATGATGGTCGTCACCCACGAGATGGGCTTCGCGAACAAGGTCGCCAATCGCGTGATCTTCATGGATGCCGGCAGGATCGTCGAGGACGCGCCGAAGGCCGACTTCTTCGGCAAGCCGCGCTCCGAACGCGCGCAGCAGTTCCTCGCGAAGATCCTTCACCATTGAGCGGCGCCGCTGCCGCGGCGCCACGCGTCGCTCGTCGCATGCGGCGGGGATCGGCATGGGCTGCCGCATGAAGAACCTGCTGATCCTGCACCTGGAAAGCATCACGCGCGAACGGCTCGCCGCCTTCGCCTCGTCGTTCCCGCACACGATTCGGCTGACGCGCGAGGCGCGCGTATTCGATCGCTTCTTCTCGTCGGCGACGTCGACGCTGATGGTCGTCACCTACCTGTTCCACGGCAACGACTTCGAATTCGACCAGGCGTCGCGCTTCGAGGGCATGCGGCCCGCTGCGAACAATCGCCATCTCTTCTCGATGCTTCGCGATCGCGGTTACGCGCCGAACCTCCTTTGCCTGAACGCGTTCGAGACGC
>JAICLP010000226.1 GCA_025925475.1 Burkholderiales bacterium
GAGCTCGCGCATGCCAAACTTGCCATGCTCGGTCTGTCGGGGCTCGAGCAGCGCCTGCCCTCGGAGCTGTCAGGCGGCCAGCAGCAGCGCGTTGCGGTCGCGCGCTCGCTCGTGCTGGAGCCGGCGGTGCTGCTGTTCGACGAGCCGCTGTCGAACCTCGACGCGAAGCTGCGCCGGCGCGTGCGCCAGGAGATTCGCGAGCTGCAGCAGACGCTCGACCTCACGGTGATCTACGTCACGCACGACCAGGAAGAGGCGCTCGCCGTATCCGATCAGGTGATCGTGATGGATCGCGGCCGCATCGCGCAACAGGGCACCCCGGCCGAGCTGTACGAAGCACCCGCGAGCCGCTTCCTCGCCGATTTCATCGGCGATGCGAACCTCGTCGCCGGCGAACTCGTCCATGGCGCGGATGGCGCGCGGTTTCGCGCGAACGACGTGAGCGCGGTCGTGCGCGCCGACGGTCTGCCGTCAGGACCGGCAACGCTCGCCGTGCGACCGCATCGCCTGCGGCTGACGACGGGCAACGATGCGATCCTGCGCGCCGAATGCCGCCGTGCCGCGTATCTCGGCAGCCGCATCGAGTACGTCCTCGCGACGCCATGGGGCGAGTTGCTCGTGTTCGACGCAGGCATTCATGCGCCGCTCGCGCGCGGCGCCAGCGTCGGCGTCGCGTTCGCGCCCGAGGATGCGATCGTGCTGCAGGGATAGAGAAATGGGGCCAGGCTCGATTTTGACGATTTTCGTTGCTTCTGCGAAACGAGCCTGGCCCCATTTCTCTCCGAGGAGCGACCTGATGAAGCGATTGAAAGCGAGCGACTTCCCGCAGGAAGTGCTGAACGTCTTCGATTACTACGTGCATGGCGAGATCGGCCGGCGCGAGTTCCTCGATCGCGCAGCGAAGTATGCGGTCGGCGGCATGAGCGCCGTCGCGATGCTCGAAGCGCTGCGGCCGAACTACGCGCTCGCGCAGCAGGTGCCGAAGAACGATTCGCGGATCCACGCCGAATACCTGACGTACCCGTCGCCAAAGGGCTCGGGCACGATGCGCGGCTACTTCGTGCGGCCGGCGAATGCCAACGGCAAGCTGCCGGGGATCGTCGTCATCCATGAGAACCGCGGGGTCAATCCGTACATCGAGGACGTTGCGCGGCGGCTTGCAATCGAGAACTACGTCGCGTTCGCGCCGGATGCATTAGCGCCGCTCGGCGGTTATCCGGGCGACGAGGAGAAGGCGGCGAAGCTCTTCCAGACCCTCGATCCCACCAAACGAACCGAGGATCTGATGGCAGCGGTGCCGTTCATCGAATCACGCCCCGAATGCAACGGCCGCGTCGGCGTCGTCGGTTTCTGCTTCGGCGGCACCACGGTCAACCAGATGGCGGTGCGCTTTCCCGACCTCGCGGCGGCGGTTCCGTTCTATGGTGGGCAGCCGAGCGCCGCGGACACCGCGAAGATCAAGGCGCCGCTGCTGATCCACTACGCGGGTCTCGACGAGCGCATCGACGCGGGGTGGCCGGCGTGGAAGGAAGCGCTCGACCGCAATCACGTCCGCTACCAGGAATACACGTACCCGAACGTCAATCACGGCTTTCACAACGATACGACGCCCCGCTACGACGAGCAGGCGGCGAAGCTCGCATGGTCGCGGACGCTCGCGTTTTTCGACGAGCACCTGAAGCACGGTTGACGCGAGCTTGCGGCGCCAGCGCCTGGCGCAGCGCCGCGACGATCGACGCGCGCTCGCCGGCCGGCACGTCGCCGCCGCGCACGTGCTTCTGATTGACTTCGAGCTCGACGCCTAGATACGACGCGGCGTCGTAGCGCTTGCGCAGATACGACGTGAAGCCGTCGCTTTTGCCGAGATACGGATAGTTGCGACGTACGATCCAGTCCGGCCGCAGCGCGGCGAGCGCACGCTGCCAGCGCACGCAAAGCTCGCGTTCCCGGATGCGGGCGGGATCGTAGAGGAGGCCGACGTCGCCATGGCGAACGATTCCATCGAGCAGCGGCGTGAAGCTGTGCGACGAGACGTGCACGACGCGCGCGCCGGACGCGATGGCCCGCGCGACGAACGCCTCGACCTTGTCGCGATACGGCAGGTAATGACGCCGGCAGACGTCGTCGCGCACGTCGGGCGGCGCATCGCGCATGATCGGCGAACAGCGAAACTGACGACCGGGCGAGCGGTTGAGCTCGACGAGAAGCCGGCTCACCGTCGCGACGACCAGTGTCGCGTGCAGCGCGCGTGCGAGATCGCGCGCGGTAAGAAGCGCGCCGGGATCGTAGCCGCGGTGCGACGCGAGAAGACGCGCCCGTCCGCGAAACAGCGGCGCATACGGTGTCGGGATGTCGTTTCCGCCGTGCTCGCAGCTGACGATGTACGCGACGCGCTGCTGAGCACGACGGCGGTTTCGCATCAGACGAACATCCGGCCGTCTTCCAGGCACGCGCAAAGTGCCCGGTAGACTTCCGCGATCCCCTCGCGGCTCGCATCGCTGCCGACTGCGCGCAGGATGCGTCGCGCAAGCGGTCCCTCGCGCAGGATCGTGTCGATCGTCGGCTGCCACCAGGCGTGCGCCGGATCGAGGTCATGCAGAAGCGACGCCCAGACGTCGCTCGCGGCGCATCGCGATTGCGGCATGCCGAGCGCGTGCAGGTAGTCGGCGTCGTCGACGACCGCGCGATCGGCGTCGCGGATCGACGCGAGCAGAACGTCGTGCAGCACGTCGATGCCGATCGCCTGCTGCTCGTCGAGCGGCGCGTAGCGCTCGTCGTAGAGCGACTTGACGACGCCGGCCGCGGCCGCCGCGATCGCCAGGTCGACTTGCGGGCACTCCTGCACGTCGATGACGCGGATCTCGATCGCCGAGCGATCGAAGCGCGCAATCGCGCCACGCGAGTTCAACCACTCGAACTGCAGCACGCGCTCCGGATCGAAACGTGCGATCTCGGCGTACATCGGCCGCAGGATCTTCGCCTCGTACTCGGCGCGCGTCTCCACCGTCTCGGGGATCACCTGCCCAGCGACGCTCGGCGTGATCGAGCAGATGCTGCGATAGACGTCGAGCCGGGAGTCGAGGAGTCCCGACGGTGCCGCGTCGACGATCGGCGAGCTCGCGGCAAGTGCGGGCAGAAGCGGCAGCACCAGCCGTATCGCAGCATGCAGGCGCGCGAACTGCGCGTCGTCGGCGAACGGCAGGTTGACGTGCATGCTCTGCAGGTTCGACCAGCCGTGCCCCTTGCAGCCGTAGATGCGGTCGTAGGTGTGATAGATCTCGCCGTCCCACAGCGTCGCATCCCGGTTTGGATCCATGAACGGATGCATCGCCGTCGGCATCAGCCGCGCGTTCTCTCCTGTGAGTATTGCGTTGGCGGCGACGATTTCGTCATGGAAGCACGCAGGCAGCCACGCAAGATCGGAGACCGGCTGCGCGCTTTTGATCTCGACGACATGCCGGACGAGCTCGTTCGACCAGTCGACGTCGCGCGCATGCATCTGCGCGAGCGCATCGAGAAGGCCGGCAGCGATCGGCCGCACCGCGAGGCTGTCGCGGTCGACGATCATGTACTCGAGCTCGATGCCGTACGCGGCGAACGCCGGGATCGGCGCGACAGGCTCGCCTACGACGCCGTCGTGCGCCGCCGCTCTTGGATGCGCCGCATGAACACGCCCATCACCTCGCGGTACAGCGCGTCCTTCAGCACCCCATCCTCGTTGTGCGCGTCGAGGTTCGGGTTGTCGTTGATTTCCATCACGTAGCATTGCCGGCCGTCCTGTTTGAGATCGACGCCGTAGAGTCCGTCGCCGATCAGGTTGGCCGCGCGCACGGCGGTGCGCACGACGATCTCGGGAGCTTCGCCGACCGAGAGCGCCTGCGTCGATCCTTCCAGCGTGCGGCCCGATTCCCGTTTCACGACCTGCCAGTGCCCGGGCGCCATGAAGTATTTGCATACGTACAGCGGACGCCGGTCGTACACGCCGACGCGCCAGTCGAATGCGGTGGGAAGCCACTGCTGCGCGACGACGAGGTCCGACTTCTCGAACAGTCGCATGCAAACCTCGCGCACCGCCTCGGCAGTCTCGAGCTTCGCGACGCCGAGCGAGAACGCGCTGTCCGGCTGCTTGACGATGCATGGCAGCCCCAGCAGCGGGACGATCTGGCCGACGTTGTCGCGGTGGACCATCAGCGTCTTCGGGACCGGCACGCGGTGGCGCGACAGCAGCTCGTTCAGGTAGACCTTGTTCGTGCACTTGAGGATCGACTCGGGATCGTCGACGACCACGAGACCCTCGGCCGCCGCGCGGCGCGCGAACTGGTAGGTGTAGTGATTGACGTTCGTCGTGTCGCGAATGAAGAGGCCGTCGAACTGCGGCAGGCGGTCGATGTCGTCGCGTCCGATCACCGTCGCATGCATGCCGAGCGTGCGCGCGGCCGCGCAGAGCTTTTCGATCGCTTCCGGATTGGACGGCGGCTCGGGCTCGTCCTCGTCGTAGAGGATCGCGACCGACGGCTTGCCGCTCGGCGTTGGCTTGGCATGCGGACGGCTTGCGCGCGTCACGTAGTCGCGGGCGGCTTCGGCGACGAGCCCACGATCGTTGGCAGGGATGTCGTTGACACCGAGGATCGCGAGGTCGCGCAACTGCCAGCGCTCTGCGGTGCGCTCGAAATGCGCGCGCAACAACGGGATGCGCAGCGCGGCGAAGAGCTGTTGAGCGAGCGTGTCGTATTGCTTGCGCGCAGCGCGGCCGAAGAGCGCGTCGAACACGAACGATTGCTCGCCGTTCGCCGACAGTGCGCGTTGCAGCTGCTCGCCGAACGCCGGCGGCAGCAGGCGCTCGGGCGGCTCGCACGATTGCAGGTCGCCGAGCGTCTTCACTTCCGGCAGCGGCCGGTGCCCGCGCGCTTCGGCGAGCAGCGACACGTAATAGCCGCGTCCCTGGTAGCGGTCGGTGCGGCAGAGGTTCAGCACGCGCGCCGATTGCGTCTCGCTGTACGCGGGATCGGTGAGGTAATCGCGCGCGGTGACGACGCGCGTGCCGGCGATCTCGAAGGGCCAGTCGCGCGGATGGCTGACGACGACGAGGATCGTCATGATTTCATTCCCTCTCCCCTTCGGGGAGAGGGGCGGGCTGAAGGGTGCCGGCCGTGAGCCGGATACACGACCAGCAGGTTCGCGTCGTGCGTGACGATCCCGAGCAGGATCGCGGCGACGACGCGATCGACGCTGATCCAGTACTCGTGCGAAGGTCCCCACGGATTCGGTTGATAGGGATCGACGACCATCACGCGCCGCCGCCGATCGTCCCAGCCGGCGATGACGACGAAGTGACCGACCGGATGGCCGCGAACGTCGTCGGCGGTGCCGTCGGCGCATTCGCGAGCGGAGCGATAGAGGTACGTCGACGAAAGCCCGGTCAGAATCGGCAGCCGGCATCGGAGGATGCGGCGGATCAGGTGATCGGACAGGGTCGCGAAGCGCAGCCGCCCGCCGCGCGCGAGGAATTCGAGA
>JAICLP010000279.1 GCA_025925475.1 Burkholderiales bacterium
CGCCGCACCGCGCGCTGCGTCACCTTCGCGAACAGGAATTCGCGCAGCTCGGTGAAAACGGTCGTCGACAGCCGCAGGAGCCCGTACGCAACGAGCAGCGCGAGCGGCACCGCGAGCATCGCGATGCGCGGGTCGAGGCTGTCGACGATCTTCTTCATCAGGACCGACACGCCGACGTTCGCCACCTTCGCGAGCACCAGGCACGTGAGCGCCGCCGCGATGCGGGTCCGATAGCCCCACAGATAGGGCAGCAGCGTGCGAATCGTCTGCCAGTCGCCCCGCTCGGTACGCGGCACGTGCTGGTCGGCCGGAAGCGGCGTCGCTGCGCCGTGGCGTGCCGTCATGGCGTCTCCGCGGCCTGCCGATGCGGCAAGCCCGAGCGCCACCACTCGTCGCCGCCGTAGCGCAGCATGCCCATTGCGACGCGCACGATGCCGTACGCGGTCCAGCTCGTCGCCTTCGCAAGCCGCGACCGCTGTGCCCAGTCCTGCGGCGGCACCGCGCGCGAGCCGCTTTCGATCATCTTCGCGAGCTCTTCGCGAAGACCGCTTGCAAACACCGGGTCACGGACGAACACGTTGGCCTCGCGCGCCATCAGGAACGAATACGGATCGATGTTCGACGAGCCGACGGTCGCCCATTGATCGTCGACCACCGCGACCTTCGCGTGGAGGAACGAGCGGTGGTACTCCTGGATGGCGACGCCGGCCGCGAGCAGCTGGCCGTAGAGCGCGCGCGATGCATGATGCAGCAGCCGAAACTCGACCCGGGCCTGCAGGAGCAGCGTCACCCTCACGCCGCGTGCGGCGGCGCGCACGAGCGTGCGGCGAAAGCGCACGCCGGGAAAGAAGTAGGCAGTCGCGATCACGACCTCGCGGCGCGCGGTGCGAAGCGCCGCCAGATATGCGCGCTCGATGTCGCGCCGATGCCGGAGGTTGTCGCGGATCGTGAACTTCGCGACCTGCGTGCCGAAGCTCTCCGCCGGCTCCTCGTCGGGGAACAGCGGCACGTCCGAGTTGCGCAATTGCGTGATGGCGACGATCGCCCAGACGCGCTGCATGGTCTGGATGATCGGCACGAGCAAAGGGCCCCGCACGCAGACGGCGAAGTCGACGCGCGGCGGCGTGTGCCCCGGCGTATTCATGTCGTCGATCACGTTGATGCCGCCGACGAACGCGACTCGGCCGTCGACATGGCAGAGCTTGCGGTGAAGGCGGCGCAGGCGGTGCGAGCGGAAGTGCCACGGCATCACCTCGGGCCTGTACTTCAGCAGGTCGACGCCGCCGTCGATCAGGCGCCGCGCGAGCGCGGGCGTCAGGTAGTGGCGCGCGCCCCAGCCGTCGACGAGCACCCGCACGGTGACACCGCGCTGCGCCGCGCGTATCAGCGCATCGGCAACGACGCGTCCGGTGTCGTCGTCGGCGAAGATGTAGGTCTCGAGCCAGATCTCCCGCTCGGCGAGCGCAATCGCCTCGAGCAGAACCGGAAAGTATTCGGCGCCGTTACGCAGCAGCGTGATCGAATTCCCCGCCGTGTAGCGGTTCATCGCGACATGCGCGCCATCGCCGTCAGCGGCCGTTCACGACTTGCGCAGTTGCCTGCTGCAGGGGCGCCACCTCGAACGTCGCCGCGAGCGCCGCATGATCCGACATGCGCGCGCCGCGCGTCGCGTAATGCACGTGCGCGTCGAGCACGCGGAGCCCCCGCGCATAGATGCGGTCGAGCCGAAAGACCGGCAGCACCGACGGGAACGTCCGCGCCGGCCGGCCGCGCACCGAACCGAACACCTCGACGAGCTGGAGCGCATCGGTGAGCGCCCGGTCGCCTTTGCTGCGCCAGTCGTTGAAGTCGCCGGCGATGATGAGCGGCGCGCCGTTCGGCACCGCGTTCTCGATGCGATCGATCAGCGTCTGGATCTGCCACTGGCGGCCGCGCTCGAACAGCCCGAGGTGCACGTTGATGCAGTGCAGGCTCGGCAGATCCTCGCCGAGCGCGATCTCGCAATGGAGCAGGCCGCGGCTTTCGAAAAGATGCGCCGAGATGTCGAGGTTCTCCTGCGCGAGCATCGGAAAGCGCGACAACAGTGCGTTGCCGTGATGCCCGTGCGGGTAGACCGCATTGCGCCCGTACGCGACCTCGTGCCAGAACGCGTCGGCGATGAACTCGTGCTGCGGGCTCGACGGCCATTCGCGGTAACGCGTCGCGTGGCGCGCGTGCGTATGCAGCACTTCCTGCAAAAACAGGATGTCGGCCGCGAGTCCGCGCAGGCGCTCGCGCAGTTCGTGGATCACCATGCGCCGCGCGATCTGCGAGAAGCCCTTGTGGATGTTGTAGGTGGCGACGGTGAAGCGAACGGGAGCAGGCGACGGCATGACGGCAATGGTAGCGCGGACATCGCCGGCGCGCTTTTTGCGCATCTGAACAATTTTCGACCGCATGAGCGGATCGTCGTCCACTGCAACGGGCACCGTCACCGGCGACTCGTGTGCCGACGAAGCGGCGAACTGATCACGCCCGAACGCGATGCGGAGGCTCGCGTCGCGGTGCTCGGCGGCGGCGCCTCCTCTTTCGCGTCCGCGAGGCTGTCCAGGATCGGGCAGCGCGGACGCTCGTCACCATGACAGCAGTGCACGAGGTGCTCGAGCGTCGCCTTCATCGCCTGGGCTTCCGCGATCCGGGCCTCGATTTCGGCGATGTGTGTCAACGCCAGCGCCTTCACCTCGTTGCTGCGACGGCGCCGGTTCTGCCAGAGGCCCAGGAGGTCGGCAATCTGCCGCATCGAGAAGCCGAGATCCCGTGCGCGGGCGATGAAGCGCAGGATGTGGACGTCCGATTCCGCGTAGTTGCGATATCCGGCAGCCGTCCGCCGCGCCTTCGGGATCAGTCCCATCGCCTCGTAGTGACGGATCATCTTCGCCGAGACGCCGGAGCGTGTCGCCGCATCGCCGATGTTGTAGTCGGTCATGGGCCGCGATTGTAAGGCGCCCGGCGCGTCATCGCCGCCCGTTGGGAGGGGGCTTGACCTTCCCACGATGGCAAGGTCGATAGTTGCGGCCTCGGGCGCAGGGGCGCCCAGCGACGATGGGAGGCAACGAGATATGGAGACGCGACGAGACGAATGGATCGCTGCATGGCCGCTGCTGGATGCGCTGCTGCCGGGCGCCACCCTCTTCATGCTGCTGCTGTGGCTGTCGTGGCGCTTCGTGCACGGCGGCTTCGGCGGCGTCCGGCACCACGCGTTCGCTGCGGTGGGCCGCAGCGGGTCCTTCGCCGCGCGCGCACCCAGGAACTGGTGGAGTTGTACGTGCCGCGCAGGCGCGTGCGCATGTCTCGCAGCAATTGCGCGAGGACTGCGTCAGTGCCTCAAGCTGCTGCCGGGCGAGCGAAAACTGGGGTGGCGGATGGGACTCGAACCCACGACGACCGGAATCACAATCCGGGACTCTACCAACTGAGCTACCGCCACCGTCGAGACCGCGGCATTGGATGCCGCCTGCGAATTATACGCCGCGACGCAACACGCTCGAACGCACCGCCTACTGGTGTGCGCCCATCAGCGTATCGGGCAGCCACGTCGCGATCTGCGGGAACGCGCAAAGGATCACGATCGCGAGCACCATGCACAGCACATAGGGAATGGTGCCCCACATCACGCGCGTCACCGGCACGTCGGGTGCAATGGCGTTCACGATGTAGATGTTGAGGCCGACCGGCGGGTGAATGAGTCCGATCTCCATGTTGATCGTCAGGATCACGCCGAACCACACCGGATCGAATCCCGCCGCGCGCACGATCGGATAGAGGATCGGGCTCGTCATCAAAATGATCGCCGCCGGCGGAATGAAAAACCCGCACACGAGCAGGAACACGTTGATGAGTCCCATCAGGACCCACTTGTTCACATGCATCGCCGCGATTCCCTGAGCGAGGGTCTGCGTCAGGTAAAGCGACGTCAGCATGTAACCGAACAGCACCGCGGTCGCGATGATCATCAGGATCATCACCGACTCGCGCGTCGTGTCGCGAAGGATCTGCCACCAGTTCGAAGGCCGCCACATCCGGTAGATGACCACCGCCAGCACGAAGCAGAACGCGGCGCCGACCCCCGCCGCTTCCGACGGCGTCGCAACGCCGCCGTAGAGCACGTACATGACGGCGACGATGATGACGAGGAACGGTGCGATCTTCGGAATGGACCCGAACTTCTCCCGCCAGCTGTAGCGGAAGTCGGCGGCATGCGCATGGAAGCCGCGCTTCCAGATGATGAAGAGCGTCCATACCATGAAGAGGCCGGTCAGCAGCAACCCGGGAAAGACGCCGGCGAGAAAGAGGCGGCCGATCGACGTCTCGGTCGCGATGCCGTAGAGGATGAACGTGATCGACGGCGGGATCAGGATGCCGAGCGTGCCCCC
>JAICLP010000041.1 GCA_025925475.1 Burkholderiales bacterium
CCGATGCTCGTCAGCCACAGTCCGTAGAGCAGGCGCACCTCGCCGTCGTCGGGCGCGAAGCGCGTCGCCCGCTCGAACCAGCAGGCGACCGTGTATTCGGAGCCCTGCGGCTTCTCGGTATGCTCCTTTCGCGACAGGCGAACCATCGCCCACAACGCGCGCGGATGATTGGGGACGGCGCGCAACGTATAGCTCAGATCGCCGCCGACATAGCTCGTCAGGCCGTGGCGCAGTTGCTCGACGTCCGTGTCGAAATGATATTTCTCGACGATCGACACCTGATCGCCGACCGCGTGGCGATAATCGAAGGGTCCGTAGCCGTTCTGCAGCGAGCCGCACACCTGCGCGGCGGCGGCGCCCGTGTGCACGAGCATGGCGACGCCGAGCAACGGCACGATGAGGGTGGCGAGCATAGCCGCCGTGCGGACGCTGGCTGTTCGCTTCATGCGATGTCCTCCTCGATCCAATCCACTATTGCGCGGGCCGCCAGGCGCGGATGCGCGCGAGCTGCTCGACCACCAGTCGCTCGCCGCCATCGGGGCGTCCTATCCAGTGCCATACGACGAACGATGCGGCAGTGTAGACGGCCGCGCCGGCGATGACCTGCACGATCAGGACGATCAGCGCGTGCTCGCTGACCCCCGCGAGCGCGGTGACCACCACGGCCATCGCGCAAGCGCAAAGAGCGGGCCGAACATAGCACTGAAGCACGTTGCGCAGCCGGCATTGCAGCAGCTTCGCCACCGTGTACCCGGCGAACAGCGCGACGCATACGCCACCGGCGAGGCGGGCCGACGCGATGCCGGTGACGCCGAAATGGGGCGCGAGCGCGAGACCGCCGACGAGAAGCAGGCACACGTTGATCCAGGCGAGTTGCGCCGAAACCATCGGACGGCCGAGCCCGACGAGCGCGTTCGCGATGGCGAGGATGCCGCTGCGCAGGATCGCGAAGAGCGCGAGGATCTGCATGACGAGGGTGCCGCCGACCCATTGCTCGCCCAGTACGACCCGCAGGAACGGGCCGGAGACCAGCGCCATCCCGACACATGCGGGAACGAGCAGGAAGGCGAGCGCGCTCATGTAGTTGAGAAACGCCGTGCGCATCCTGTCGATTTCCGCTTGCAGCATCGACATCGTGGGCACGAGGGTCTTGTTGAGCGGTGCGGCGAGCTCGGACACGGGGAGCTGGCCGAACTCGGACGCGAGGCTGTAAACCCCCATCGTCGACGTCGAGCCGAACCGGCCGACGAGAACTTCGTCGAGCTTGGCCTCGGTGAAGTGGCCCAGTCCGTTCGCCAGCGTCGCAAACCAGTAGCCACGAAACGAGCGTGCGTCCGCAAGCGACAGGCGGGGACGGAACGGATGGATGACGTAGCTTCCGATGACCTCGATCAGCGTGCCGAACAGGATGCCGAAGACCAGGGCCCAAAAATCCCTGAGATACCAGGCGCACGCGAGGGTTCCGGCCACGGATACGACCTTCGACGTGACGAGAAGCTTGAATTCCTTCTCGAGTCGCAGTTCCTTCCGGAAATCGACGACGCCGATGTTGCGCGCGGCAGAGAGGATGGGCGCGGCCGCGAGAACCCATAGAAGCAGCGTCACGCGCGGCTCCCGAAAATAGATGGCTGCCAGCGGGGCGACCGCGACGACGAGCGACGAGACGACCAGTCCCTGCGTCAGACGCAGCGTCCACGCGGTGTTGTATGCGGCGACCGTCGGCTTCCGGTTGTGGATCAGCGCGTACTCGACGCCGATGTCGGACCAGACGTCGACGAAGCTCACGACGATCATCGCCATCGCCACGAGGCCGAAGTCGGCGGGGGTCAAAAGCCGGGCGAGGACTGCGGTGCTTCCGAATCCGATCGTCTTGACCGTCCAGCGCAAAGCCGTCGACCACGCCGCGTTGCGAAGAAACTTCTCGCGCAGGAACGGAGCCGCCGGCCGGTGCTCGGATTCGCTCATCGATGGGCTTCGGCGGGACGCGATGCCGCGGCGGCGTATCGGGACGACGCGACGCTCAGCCGGCCGATCCGGCCAGCAGGCGTCGCGCGCGCCACGAAAGACGGCTTCGCAGGCGCATCGCAAAGGGCGGCGGAAACCGGCTCACTTCGCGCAGGCGGCCGAATTCCGAGAAGGCCGCAGCGCCGAGCGTGCCGGCCGAGCGCGAGATCGCCTGCCACCACTGGCGCGATGCCGACCGCTCGACGTCCTCGCGCTCGCGGCGATCGAGCTTCATCACGGCGACATGGCGCGCGAGCAGCAAGGCGAGCGCATGGCCCGCCGCGCGCAGTTCCTGCTGCGATCGTGCCGGTAAAAACATCGTGAAGACGCGCCATAGTGCATCGAACGCTTCGTCGTCGAGCCGCATGCCGAGGTAGTTCTCGTGCGCCCGTTTGAGCATGCGCGCGCCGCGCGCGTTCATTTCCGCATTGCGAACCTGCGATGCATTGTTGGCATGCCAGCGATAGACGACGAGCCGCGACTGCAGCGTTGCGAGCCGGCCGGCGGCCGCCGTCCGATGGTAGAGGTCGAAGTCGTCCCCGAAATCGCACGTCGGGTCGTAGCGAAGCGCCGCCCGCCGCATCTCCGGGAGGCGCACGCAAATCGACGAATGGCAAATGGGACTGTGGGTCATCAGGCGCCAGCGAAGCACGTGGTGTGCCGAAGGCGGCATCTCTTCCGCCGTTCGCTTCCCGTCGCGCATGCTGTAAAGACCGGTCGCGGCGAGCAGCACGTCGCGCCGCTCGTCGAGGAACGCGACCTGGCGCTCGAGCCGCGTGGGGAGGCTGACGTCGTCATGGTCGTTCATGGCGAGATATTCGCCGGTCGCCGCGTCGGCGCCGACGTTGCGCGTATTGGCGACGCCGATGTTCGTCGGGTTCCGAATCAGGCGAATTCGCGAATCGTTGAACGCCGCGATCCGCGAGACGGTGTCGTCGCTCGAGGCGTCGTCGACGACGATGAGCTCGAAGTCGCGGTAGGTCTGCCCGAGGATCGACGCGATCGTCGCTTCGATGAATGCGGCGGCGTTGTACGTGCCGACGACGATGCTCAGGCGCGGCATCGCGACCGTTCCTGGCGCCGAAGATCGCCGGTCAGCATAGCAACGGCTTTGCAGCGGCGTGAACGGCTGCCGTGAAGCGCTCCGCCGTATAGCGCTCGCGTGCGATCCTCTGCGCGCTCGCGCCAATCCTTCGCCGGAGTTGCCGATCCTCGGCGAGTGCGACGCACTTGCGTGTCATGTCGGCTGCATCGATGCCGACGAGCACTGCGTCGCCGTCGTGGAAGTCGGTGTCGTAGCCCGAGGACACGAACGGCGTGATCACGCTCGCCTTTCCGTAGGCTGCCGCCTCGACGAACTTGATGCAGGTTCCACCGCCATAGTGAATCGGCACGACGGCGAAGAGCGCGCGCGCGTATTCGGCGCGCAAATCCTGCGCGAAGCCGGCGACGCTCGTGCGCACATGACATCCCCAACGCTCACGCAACTGCGGCGGCGCCGCGCCCACCAGTCGCAGCGTCAGCCGCGGGCATCGCGCAGCGATCGCGGGCCAGCACTTCTCGAGGAACCACTCGATGCCGTTGCGGTTCGGCGCATACCAAAGCGAGCCGACGATCAGGATGCGGTCCTGCTCGTCATCGGGCGTCTCGTGCAACGATTCGACGCCCACCGGTACGTTGGGCAGCAACGAGGTGCGGCGCGCGCCGAAAAGATTGCGATCGCGTTGGCAGCTCACGAACGCATGATCGTAGCGGCCGAGCGATGCCCGGGTCTGCCAGGTGCGCAGGTTGCCCCGCGCGGCCGCGAGCGCCCGCCACATCGGCGCATCGCGGCGCGGCACGTAGCGGTAGACGATGTCGTCGCAATCGGCGATCGTGCGGACGTGCCGAGGCCACGCGATCTTGGTTATCGTCGTGAAATGCCGGCCTACCGCCAGCCGGTATTGCCGCCAGTCGAGATGCTTGTCGCACCACTGGCTCACGAAACGGTTGATTGCGTACTTGTACGGCATGCCGCGCGGTTCCCGCCAGGACAGCGAGCCGACGATTTCGGGGCGGTCGGGCACGATCGTCTCGTCGCGCTCTCCCTCCGACAGGATCAATACGTCGACATCGGCGAGCTTGCGCAGCGCTTCGTACAAAAGGACGGTCCGCTGCTGCGCGCCGAACGTTTCGGCCCACGGCGACGTTGGCGTGACGAGAAGAATTCGCGAGGCCGGCGCGGCGCCGGTCAAATTGTTGGCCACAAGCCGGCGTGCGCAGGCCGTGCGCGCGCCGCGCTGCCTGCTTCGTCGATCCACATCGTCATGACATCAGGTGGTCGCATCGGTTGACTGTAGAATCTTACTGCATTCGAAGTGCGCTCTCCGTTGCATCCCGATGCACGTCTTTCGGCCGCGTCAATCTCGAGTCGCATGGATCGTCCTCGCCTTCTCGTCATCCTCGGGATGAACCTGACGGCGCTCGCCGTCGCGCGAAGCGCGCGGCGGTGGCGCATCGACCCGTGGGTGGTCGACGTCGAGCCGGGACCGGCTGCCCATTCACGTATTGCCCGATGCATGCTCGACCGGTCGCGTTCGCGCGCGTCGCTGCTGCAGAGGATCATCGCGGAAGTCGCCGATCGTCGGGCGTGGCTCGTGTCGACTTCCGATGCGTGGAACCACGAGCTGATCGCGCATCGTGAAGCCGTCGATCGCGCGTTCGCGCGTGTGCTGCAGCCATCGAACGATGCGCTCGCGACGTGCCTTTCGAAGACGAAGTTCGCCGAGTGGTGTGCAGCGAACGACATTCCGGCACCGCGCCAGTACCGCCTCGATCCCGAGACAGCGCAGGTCATCGGGGACATCGCTTTCCCGGTCTTCGTGCGCCCCGATGAGACGCAGCACGGACGTCCGCGGCCGGGCATCGCGAAGGCGCGCACGGCGACAACACCGAGCGAGCTCTCCGCCTGTCTTGCGCGCTTCCGGGAAGACGGCCTCGTAGCCTCGGTCTCCGAATCGCTGCTCGGCCGCGAGTTGCAGCAGATATCGGTCGGCGTCGCGATCGAGGCCGATGCCGCGACGGCGATGGTCGCACGCAAAGTGCGCCCGCTTGCGCAGGCGTGCCGCGTAGGAACGCTCGTCGAGACGATCGACGACGACGAGGCCGAAAGCCTCGCGTTGTCGACGATGCGCAAGCTCGGTTACTTCGGCATCGGCGAGGTCGAGATCCTCCAGGACACGGCAACGGGGAAGATGTACCTCATCGAGATCAATGCGCGTCCCTGGATCCAGTTCGCGCTCGCGGAGGCCGCTGGCCGCGACCTGCTCGGCTTCTTCCTCACCGATCGCCGGGATGCGCATCGCGAGCGGCAACGCAAGCGCGTCTGGCTCGACTTCTCGACCGACGTCTGGAATTGCTTCAATCGCGACGACGGCCTCGTGCATCGGCAGCAAGTCTCGATGCGCGAATACCTTCGCTCGCTGCTTCGCGCCGACGTCTACGCGCGCTGGGCGCTTCGCGACCCGTGGCCCTTCTTCGCGGAGACTTTCGCCCTCGGCAGCGCCGTGCTGCGGACGCTACGGCGCCGTCCCCTGTCGTCGAAGCCATGTTGACGCCGCTTCGCGATGCCGCGACGCGAACCATCGTCACGGCGATGCATCGGCGCCGCATGCGGCGAGGCGTTCAGGCGCAGCAGCCCGCGCAGTGGGATCTGACGCGCGACGACAGCGGTTCGCTCGCATGGGATGGCATCGCGCTCTGCGATGTCGCACGGCAGTTCGGCACGCCGCTCCAGGTGGTGAGCGGCACGAGGCTCGCAAGGAACTACGCCGACTTCCAATCCGCGTTTGCGCGCCACTATCCGCGCGTCGATGTCGGCTATTCGTACAAGACCAATCCGCTGCCGGCGGCAATCGACGTGCTGCACCGTGCCGGCGCGACGGCCGAAGTGATCTCCGAATTCGAATTGTGGCTCGCGCTGCGCCTCGGCATGCCGGGCGATCGAATCATCTTCAACGGCCCGGCGAAGACGCGCGATGCGCTCGAGCTCGCGCTGCGCCATGCAGTCAAGCTGATCAACATCGACAACATGGTCGAGCTCCAGCTGCTCGACGATCTCGCGGCCCGCGCGAAGCGGCGCCAGCCAGTCGGCGTGCGCATCGTGACGTCGGTCGGTTGGTCGGGCCAATTCGGCATGTCGATTCACGATGGCACCGCGCTTCACGCATTTCGCAAGCTCAAGGAGTCGCGCTTCCTCGAGCCCTGCGGCCTCCACGTCCATCTCGGCAACGGCCTGCGCGACACCGCCATCTACGTTCGCGCGGCGCGCGAGGCGCTTGCATTCATGCGCGCGCTCCACGGCGAGCTCGGCATCGACATCGCTCATCTCGACCTGGGCGGAGGATTCGGCGTCCCCACGGTGCGCCCGTTCGACCGCTTCGACTATCGCTGCCTCGCCAACGGCCTTTCCGTCATGCCGCCGCAGCCGGGCGAGGCGCCGTCCATCGATGACTATGCGCGCGAAATCAGCGACGCGATCAAGGCGGGCGTCGCGTCGTCGCGGTTGCCCGAGCTGATCCTCGAGCCCGGCCGTGCGCTGTCGAGCAGCGCGCAGCTTCTTCTGCTCGGCGTCATCGCGCGAAAGCACGAGAACTCCGAAGACGAAACGATCATTCTCGACGGCGGCAAGAACATCGCGATGCCGCCCGGCTGGGAGTATCACGAGGCGTTTCTCACGACCGCGCCGGGCCAGCGTCCGCTTCGCCGCTATTCGTTCTATGGACCGCTTTGCCATACGGGCGACATGCTTTTCAGGCAGCGTCCGTTTCCCGAGCTTCGCGTCGGCGACGTGATCGCGATCATGGATGCTGGCGCGTATTTCATTCCGAATCAGATGAACTTCTCGAACCCGCGACCTGCGGTGGCGATGATTGCCGACGGGCAGGTGTCGCTGATCCGGGAACGCGAGTCGTTCGAAGACATCATCCGGCTCGATCGCGTGCGCAGCGCGCGCGAGGCTGCGACCGAGCGAATCGAATCGGCGTAATCGTCGTCGTTTGCGTCGTCGAATGACGACGTTCAAATTGTCGTCGCATTCGAGCGAGCAAAGGGCGCGGCGTTTGCTTCCGCTCCTGCGAGTATCCGAAAGCGCAGGTTGCACGAAACCCGGTGCACTTTGCGCGGTCAGTCGTCGCTCGAACGTCAGTATCCACGATTGCCATGCAACCGCGCGCCCGCGCGAATCGGTATCCGTTACCGGTCAAACCTTCCGCATCATCCGGCGACGCGCGTCGCGCGCGGCTGATCGCGCTCTATCTGCCGCAGTTCCATCCGATTCCGGAAAACGATGCGTGGTGGGGGCCCGGTTTCACCGAGTGGACGAACACGCGCAAAGCGCGGCCGCTCTTCGACGGGCATTACCAGCCGCATGTGCCGGCCGAGCTGGGCTACTACGACTTGCGCGATTCCACGGTGCGCGAAGCGCAGGCAGCGCTCGCGCGACGACACGGGATCGAGGCGTTCTGCTACTACCACTACTGGTTCGCGGGACGGCGCCTGCTCGAGCGGCCGTTCGATGAAGTGCTCGCGAGCGGCAAGCCCGACTTTCCGTTCTGCCTCTGCTGGGCGAACGAAAGCTGGAGCGGCGTCTGGCACGGTGCGCCGCACCGCGTGCTGATCGAGCAGACGTATCCGGGCGGCGAGGATGACGCCGCGCATTTCGCGGCGCTTCTTCCCGCGTTCCGCGATCCCCGCTATGTACGGGTCGATGGCAAGCCGTTCTTCGCGATCTACCGGCCGATGCACGTGCCGCGCGTGGCCGACGCGCTGCGGCACTGGCGAGAGCTGGCTCAAAAGGCGGGCTTGCCTGGCCTGCACTTGGTCGGCGTCGAAACCGATCAATATCCGGGCTGGCGGCCGGCCGACCATGGCTTCGATGCGTCGTTTCGCGCGAACGTGCCCCAACGCTGGATTCCCTGGCGCCGCCCCGTCGCGAAGGTCGCGCGGCAAACGCGCAAATGGATCCAGCGCGGACTCGGATCGCGGACGCCGGCATGGGTCGCGCCGATCTATCGCTACCGCGATATCTGCCTGCCATTCGTCGCCGGCCCCTTCGACGGTCAACACCGCTATCCCAGCGTCCTGCCGAACTGGGACAACACGCCCCGAAGCGGCATCGACGGCGTCGTCCTGCACGAATCGACGCCCGCGCTCTTTCGGCTGCAACTGCGCAAGGCGCTCGATCTCGTTCGCGACCTGTCCGCCGAGGAGCGGATCGTCGTCGTCAAGGCGTGGAACGAGTGGGCCGAGGGCAACCACCTCGAGCCCGACAGCCGCTACGGCCGGGCGTATCTCGACGTCGTGCGCGAGGAAGTGTGCGAAAGCGCAACCGCGCTGCCGGTCGTCGATACGAAAGATCGGCAAACGGAGCGCGGGCCGGCGGCGACGGCGTTCGCCGCGTCATCCACGTTACGGACCATTCGACAGTGAGCCAACCGCTTTCCTGCTATGTATTGACCCGCGACAGCGAGCGACGCCTGGCCGACGCGCTTGCCGCCGTGCGCGGCATCGCCGACGAAATCGTCGTCGTCGATTCGGGTAGTCACGATGCCACGCTCGACATCGCGCGCGATTTCGGATGCCGCATCGTCGCGCGCGCGTTCGACAACTTTCGCAATCAACGCGTCTTCGCCGAACGCGAATGCGCGCACGACTGGGTGCTGCAGGTCGACTCCGACGAAATCGTATCGCCGGCGCTCGCCGGCGAGATCGGCGCGCTCAAGGCGCGCGCGTTCGACGCCGGGCGAGAGGATGCACCCGACGGATTCAGCGTTTCGCGCGAATGGCTCGTGCTCGGGCGTCCGGTTCACGTCTTCTACCCGGTGAAGGCGCCCGACCGGGTGATTCGGCTGTTCCGTCGCGACCGCATCAACCATGCAGGAAGCCGGATCATTCACGAATATCCGGCGGGTCCCGACCGGCGCATCGTCCCGCTCGCCGGCGACCTGCTCAACTACACCTGCGATTCGATCGATCAGCTCTACTCGAAGATCGGCCTCTACACGAGCCTCGCTGCGCAGGACATGCAAAGCCGAGGTGAATCGGCGAACGCGCTGAAGATTCACCTGTACCCCTGGTTGCTCGCGTTTCGCTGTTACGTGCTGATGGGCGGCTGGAAGGACGGCGAATTGGGCCGCGTTCACGCGCGCTACGTGCGCGACACCGTGTACCTCAAATACCTGAAGCTACGCCACGATTGCGTCGACTCTGAGGCGCCGACGAACGTGCACTGAGCCTCAATCGGCCCGCGCAGCCAATTTTGCGAGCGGTCCTAGGCGAGTCGCCAGAACAGCGGCGGTACATCGAGGCGATGATGGAAGAAGAGTCCGCGCGTCGGACTCGGGCAGAACTCGAAGTTGCCGTACGGCGCCCAGCCACCAATGTTGTGCTGACCATTCTGCTGTTGCCATTGCAGGCCGCCGAACGGCGCTTCCGGTGCGATTCCCCCCGACGCGCCGATCCTTTGCACCTGCCACGGCTGCGTCGCCAGGTCCTGCATCGCGGGCGGCGTGATCTTGTAGACGTCGCTCGCCACGGCATTCGGGTTGCTGCCGGCGGACCACACGTAAAAGCACCCTGCCTCGTAGTCGAACGCGGCGCCGGCCGTGGGCTGGTTGCCACCGCCGTCAACGGGCGCCGGCAGCGCGTCGCCGACGAAACGGGGAAATTGCGGGAAGAGCCGCCCGTTCTGGTTGCGCGCATCGCGATCGATCAGCAGCCAGTCGGTCAGGTTGCCCTCGTTCGTGATCACGAGCCACGACGTTCCCTCGATCGCCCAGCCCTTCTTGTAGAAGACGTTGCCGTCGGAGCCCCACAGCGTTTCCAGGCCGTTGACGATCTCGCTCGTCACGACGCTCCCTTGCGCTGCCGACACACGATAGACGTACGGCGTGCGGGTGAGCCTCGGAACGATCCAGACCTCGTTACGGACATTGTCGGTGAGCCACGCCGCCTCCTGGCTCAAATCGATGCCGGGAACCTGCGACACGTCCCACCAGTTCGCGTTGCGCAGCCATTCCCCGGTGTCGAACATGAACCCGTAAATGCCGACGCCTTCGTTGAAACCCGCACCGTTGCCGATCACCAGCGCGTTGACCGAGCGCAGGTAGGCGAAAGCATTGTAGGTATGCGCAGCACCTGGACGGCCGTCGGATGCGAAGCTCGCCTGCGGATTGCCATCGATCGTGAGATCGATCGCCGGCGGGATCGAAGGGTCCGTGATCGCGATGCGCGCGACTGCATTGTCGAACGGGCCGATTGCATGCAACGAGTTGTCGGGGCTCGCATCGTGTCCGCCGCCGTAGCGGACCCAGTAGGTGCCGGAAAATGCAACGCCGTCACGAACGAACGACAAGTCGGCGATCATTCGGCCGCCCGAGAATACGCAGTAAGTCTCGGCCGACGAGCCCGGAATGGGGTGCTTGCCCGCGACGAGCGGCAACGACGGATTGTAATTTTCCACGACGCCGGTCGACGGCCAGACGATGCCTTTGGGGTTCGCGTTCGAGCACACTTCCTGGCCGACGCTCGTGACGGGCATGTGCGACCAGGCGCCGACCGGAAGCGCCGCGTACCATGCGGGCACGAGCGCGGCGCGCAGCGCGCCGTATTGCGCATCGCTCCGCGCCACGGCGGTGGGCGACGAGACCGCGTAGTTCGCGACCGCCACATCGCGCAGCGTGAAAGGCGCCTGCGCCGCATTGCCGGTGATCGGCTTGGCGAGCTTCCAGCCCGCGTAGCGGTCGGCGAAGTTCACGAGCGCCGCCGACGTGAGCTTAGGCGTGTTGTTGATCGCGTGCGTGCAGGCAATGCCGACGACGGACAGCACGCCGCTCTGGGTGCCGACGCCGGGGTAGCCGCTCGACGGCAGGATGCCCGCATTCGCCGGGCTGTCGACGAACACGTTGCCCTCGATTGCCTGGTTCGCCGCCTGCGTCAGATCGCCCGGCACAGGGCCGGCGCCGGCGGCGTTCCAGGCGGCCGGCGTTGCCTGGTACGAAATCTCGACGAACTGCTGCAGATGCCCCGACCGCGCGTCGCTGTTGACGAACGTATTCTGGAATACGCGCAGCCGATTCACGCGCCCGTCCTTGCTCATGATCTCGTGCGACCCGCCGGGATTGGTCGCCATGAAGCCGCGGCCGTAGGAAATGATCGCGTTGCCGTCGGAGCGCGAGCCCTGCTCGAGAATCGAACCCGTGACGAGCACGTCGCCGCCATTGCTGCATTCGATGCAGTTCGAAACCGTCGTGTCCTCCGCGGTGAGACGACACGCCTGGATCGTCAACGCTTTCGCGCGGCACTTGACGAGATGGCCGACGGGCCAGTAGTTCGGCCCGTCGACCGAGCCGTTGACGATGTTCGGTCCGGTCCACTCGGGCTTCGCCTTGGTGGCCACGATCGAGCCCTTGATCGACAGCGCGCCGATGAGCCCGACATAGATGCAATGGTTGGCATCGCCGGAGCCGATCGATCCCGTCTGGTATACGATCGAGTCCTCGATCGTGATCGTGCTCGTGCGGTCGCTTGCGTTGTATTCGTTGCCGCTTTCGATGCCCTGGTCCCAGTCGTGGATGTAGCAGCGGCGTATCGCGAAGTCCGCCGCGCATCCGCCCCGACAGTCGAGGAACACGGCGCAGCTTCCGGTCTGGTAGGTCAGTCCATCGGCGAAGATCTCGGCGTCCTCGAGCGCTACCGACTGCCGCGTCGTGATCCCCGCCTGAAAGCGCCCGAAGGGATTGGCCACGAATGCGTTGCCGATGGCGCCGCCTGCCTTGCGCTTGACGAACAGCACGTAGCGCTTGCCCGGGACTGCCGAACGTACCGTGATGCTCTTGGTCGTTCCGATGCCGTTCGTCTGCATCGTATACGTCGCCGGCGCGACGAGAATGACGTCGCCGTCGACCGCGGCGGCCTCGGCGTCGCCGAAGCCCGCGTATTTGCGGCCGGTTCGCTGCAGCATGAAGCCCGAGACGCCTGCATCGGCGGCGGGCGGCGGCGTCTTGTCGGGCAGCCTTGCCGTGCTCGTTATGGGCAAATGCGGTTCACCCGGCACGCTTCTGTCGGACTGAGCCGGCGGAGGCGTGGCGGCGAGCGCTGTGGCATTCGCGCCGAGCAGTGCCGTGCCGCCGATATCTTTGAGGAACTGCCGTCGCGTCGTCATCGAAACCAATCTCCGAATGCAGCGAATCGATGGTTGATGTTAACTCCACGTGGAGCGGGATCGTTGCGCATGGACAGCGCCAGGCACGCGGTGTTTGCCCGCGAGGCACGGTCTGGCGCGTTCGTTCACTGCAATTCGCCTTTCGTCGGCTGCGCGTTTGCGATGGGATCCGTTGGCCCGAAACGCGCACCTCCAGCGTCCGCGATCGTGTGTCGCTGGACGGCGTCGCTGCGCGGCCCGGTTTGTAGAGAACAACGCGCGCACATAATGACCGATCGGCGGTTCCTTGTTTACCGCCGCTTCGCATTGCGGAATATTCGACTGCGTCGCATGCCGCCGATAGGGCACCCTATGCGACGAACGACGGAACCGTTGCAGACGTGAGTTGCCGAACCGAGCCGGAAGCGGCACGCAAGTTGCTGTGTCGCGCTGCGACGTTGTGAGTTGACGGAGGAATTTTGTTCGGGTTGCTGCGAGGACAGAACGTTTCGGGCGCGATGCTCTTCCAGCTTGGCGTCGAGTTGTCGTGGCTGTTCGCCGCGATCATGGTCGTCCTGCGCGTCGATCCGCAGGAGACCGTTCCGCGAACCGAAGTCGCGCTCGTCGCGTTCGTGTTCGCGGCGACCATCATCTGCCTCAACATCGCGTTTGGCCTGTATCGCAGGGCGCAGGCGCTTTCGATGAGCAGCTACCTGCTGCGCGTCGTGCTCGCACCTGCCGTCGGCATCCCGCTTGCGCTGCTCGCCGCGCAGTTTCTTCCCGGCGGCGTTCCGCTGCAGGAGCAGTGGAGCAGCGCGCTTTTGCTCGCGCTGGTCGGTCTTCTGCTCGTGCGGCACGTCATCGTGCTGCCGCTCGTCGCTGCATTGTTGCCGCATCGCGTGCTCGTGCTCGGCACGGGACCCGAGGCGCGGCTCGTCGAAGCGTCGCTCACGTCGGCCAATCCGGTCGGCATCCGCCTCGTGGGTTTCTATGCGCTCGAAAGGACGAACGACGCGTCGTCGGTGTCGCCGGGCAAGGTCGTCGCACACGGCGCAAGCCTCGAGGATACGGTGCGCCAGCTCGGCGTCGACGAGGTGATCGTCGCCGTTCGCCAGCAGCGCGGTGGCGTGCTGCCATTGCGCTCGCTCCTCGATTGCCGCCTCGACGGCGTGCAGATCACCGATCTCGCGCGCTATTTCGAGCGCGTGCACGGACAGGTGCCGATCGAATCGCTGAAGGTGAGCTGGCTGATCTATGGCCATGGATTCCGGCAGAGTGCGCTCCGCAATGTCGTCAAGCGGAGCTTCGATCTGCTGGTCTCCGCGGTGCTGATCGTGCTGACGGCGCCGATTCTTCTGCTCGCGTCGCTTCTGATCGCCGCGGAAGGCGGGGGACCGATCATCTTCAGGCAAGAGCGCGTCGGCTTCCGCGGCCGTACGTTCACCGTGCTGAAGCTTCGCAGCATGTCGCGTGATGCGGAGCAGGATGGCAAGGCGACGTGGGCGGTACGAAACGATGCGCGGGTCACCCGCGTCGGCCGCCTGATTCGCCGCTTCCGCATCGACGAGCTGCCGCAGCTCCTGAACGTGCTCAAGGGTGAGATGAGTTTCGTCGGCCCGCGTCCCGAGCGCCCCGAGTTCGTCGCGATGCTGACCGAGCAGATTCCGTTCTACGCGGTGCGGCACAGCGTCAAGCCGGGCCTCACCGGGTGGGCGCAGGTGCGATACTCTTATGGCGCGACGGTGGAGCAGTCGATCCGGAAGCTCGAATACGACCTCTACTATGTGAAGAACCACACGCTGCTGCTTGATCTCGTCATCCTGCTCGAAACGGTGCGGGTCGTACTGCTCGGGGAGGGCGCCCGCTAGGGCCGGTCCCCGCGCATCCCCTGTTGGTTACCGCATCGCGCGTATATCGAACCTGTCGCAGGCCCGGGCGAGCGGATTGAGAGCGCCAAGGCCTGGCACGCGACCCCCGCGCGAATGGCCTGGCATGCGGCGAGGGGCGAGCGGGGACGCGTTCGTTTCCATCGGGCCCCCCAGCCCATTTCGAGATAGGCTTCCGTGACCGAAGGCATGTCGGCGACCGTTGCAGCTTGGAGCTTCGGGTTGGCACTCGCCGGCTATCTCGCATTTGCCGTGCGCGTCGCGTCTGCGGCGCGCGGCAACGAACGCGCCCGTTCGCTTCTTGTCGCCCTTGTCGTGACGGCCGCCTGGGCGGCTGCCGCACTCGGCTTCGGCATGCGGCCGGCCCGCGACACTGCTGCCGTGGCCGCGGTTGCCGACGCGCTTCGCTACGGTGCATGGTTCGCGTTCGTCGCGAGCCTGCTGCGCGATGAAGCGTCGGCGGCGTCCTCGCGCGGCGCGCGACTCGTGGCCGTTCCCGTCGTGCTCGCACTGATCGCGAGTGTGCTCCTGAGCGACCCGTTTCACGTCATCGCCGTCCTGGGCTCGCGCGCCGGCCTCATGTCGTGGCTCTGCCTCACCGTGTTCGGCCTCGCGCTGATCGAGCAGCTCGTGCGCCGCGTGCCGGCGCAAACGCGATGGAACATCAAGCCGCTGGCGGTGGGCCTCGCGGGCATCTTCGGCATCGACCTCTTCTACTATGCCGACGGCGTGCTGTTCAGCCACGTCGACCCCGACATCTTCGTCTCGCGCGGCTTCGCGAACGCGCTCGTGTTGCCGTTCCTCGCGATCGCGACCGTGCGCAATACCGGCTGGACGATCGACCTGCACTTGTCGCGCGGCGCCGTCGTGCAGTCGTCCGCGCTGCTCGCATCGGGCGCCTTCCTGCTCTCGGTCGCGGGCGCCGGCTACTTCGTCCGCTACTTCGGAGGCGAGTGGGGCCGCGCGCTGCAGATCGAGCTGATGTTCGCCGCGGCGCTGGTCGTCGCGCTCGTCGCATCGTCCGGCAAGTTTCGCAGCTACCTCAAGGTCTTCGTCAGCAAGCATTTCTTCTCCTATCGCTACGACTATCGAGAAGCGTGGCTGCGCTTCACGCGGACGCTGTCGACCGAAAGCCCGGGACAGACGCTGTCGATGCGCACGGTCAACGCGCTCGCGGATCTCGTCGAAAGTCCCGCCGGCGTGTTGTTCGTCAACGAGGAGTCGCGCGGTTTCGTGCCGTCGGGCTGCTGGAACATGCGCGCGGGCGACGGGCTCGTGCGGGCCGACGATCCGTTCGCGACGTTCCTCGCTCGCAGCGGATGGATCGTCAGCATCGACGAGTGGCGCGTTGCGCCCGAGCGCTACGGCAACGCGCCGATTCCCGACGCCATCGCGACGCTTGCGTCGCCCTGGTTGATCGTGCCGCTCATGTCGGGCAATGCGCTCCTCGCGTTCGCGGTGCTGACGACGCCGCGCGCGCCGATCGACGTCGATTGGGAGGTGCGCGATCTGCTGAAGACGGCGAGCCGGCAGGCGGCAAGCTACTTCGGCCACGTGCGCGCGACCGAGGCGCTGCTCGAGGCGCGCAAGTTCGATGCGTTCAACCGGATGTCGGCGTTCATCGTTCACGATCTCAAGAACCTGATCGCTCAGCTCTCGCTGATGCTGCGCAACGCGCAGCGGCATCGCGACAACGTCGACTTCCAGGCGGACATGCTCGCAACGGTCGAGCACGTCGTCGGGCGAATGAACGGGTTGATGCTGCAGCTGCGAAGCGGAACGACGCCCGTCGCGAATGCGCGGCCGGTCGATCTTTGCGCGATCGTGCGGCGG
>JAICLP010000153.1 GCA_025925475.1 Burkholderiales bacterium
GTGGAACAATCCCGAGCCCGAGATCGTGCTCGCCGTCAACGCGCGCGGCGAAACGATTGGCGCTTCGCTCGGCAACGACGTGAACCTGCGCGACTTCGAAGGCCGCAGCGCGCTCTTGCTCGGCCGCGCGAAGGACAACAACGCGTCGTGCGCGATCGGCCCGTTCATTCGCCTGTTCGACGGCGCGTTCACGGTCGATGCGATCCGCCGCGCCGACCTCGCTTTGAAGGTCGAGGGGCTCGACGGCTTCGTGCTGGACGGGTCGAGCTCGCTCGCGCAGATCAGCCGCGATCCGCTCGACCTCGTGCAGCAGGCGATCGGCGCCGACCATCAGTATCCGGACGGCCTGATGCTGTTCCTCGGCACGATGTTCGCGCCGACGCAGGATCGCCATGCGCCGGGACAGGGCTTCACGCACGACGTTGGCGACGTCGTGACGATCGCGACGCCGTCGCTCGGCGCGCTCGTCAATCGCGTGAATTACGCCGACGCGATCGCGCCATGGACGTTCGGCGCCGGGGCGTTGATGCGCAATCTCGCCGACCGCGGCGCCCTGAAGCTCACGCCGCCATCCGCCGTCCCTTGAACGGCACGATGCGCTGGCGCTGCTCGCCGAGACCCGTGATGCCGAGCGTCACGACGTCGCCCGCCTTGAGCCACTGCGGCGGCTTCATGCCGAGCGCGACGCCGGGTGGCGTTCCGGTCGTGATCAGGTCGCCCGGCAGCAGCGTCATGTAGCGCGACACGTCGGCGACGAGCTGCGCGACGCCGAAGATCATCGTGCGCGTGTTGCCGGTCTGCCGCCGCTCGCCGTTCACGTCGAGCCACAGGTCGAGGTTCTGCGGGTCCTTGATCTCGTCGCTCGTGACGAGCCACGGCCCGGTGGGGCCGAACGTGTCGCAGCCCTTGCCCTTGCTCCATTGCGACGCGCCGCGCGAAAGCTGGAAATCGCGCTCCGACACGTCATTGACGATGCAGTAGCCGGCGACATAGCGCAGTGCGTCCTTCTCGGCGACGTAGCGCGCGGTGCGTCCGATGACGACGCCGAGCTCGACTTCCCAGTCGAGCTGCGTCGATTCGGCTGGAATCATCACGTTGTCGTTCGCGCCGACGATGCAGGTCTGCGCCTTGAAGAAGACGACCGGGTTCTCGGGAATCGGCGCACCGGTTTCCTTCGCGTGGTCGGTGTAGTTCAGGCCGATCGCGACGAACTTCGGCGGCGTCGCGATGCAAGGGCCGAGGCGCGGGCGTCCTTTCACCGGGGGCAGGCGCCGCGTGTCGAGCTTGCGCAGGCCCGACAGCGACATCGGCGACAGCGCCTCGCCGTCGATGTCGTCGACCTTGCGCGACAGGTCACGCAACACGCCGTCGGCGTCGATCAGTCCCGGCTTTTCGCGGCCGGCGGGGCCGTAACGTACGAGCTTCATCGGTTCATCTCCTCCTCTTTCATGTCGTTCAGATCGTCATGCCGCCATCGCAGGAATAGACGTTTCCCGTGATGAACGCCGCTTCGTCGGAAGCCAGAAAGACGACGAGCGGCGCAATCTCCTCGGCTGTCGCAAGCCGTCCCATAGGCTGGCGCGCGACGAACATGCGGCGCGCCTCGGCGGGGTCGGGGTATGCGTTGATGCGCGCGGCGAGCGACGGCGTGTCGACGGTGCCTGGCGCAATGGCGTTGCAGCGAATGCCGCGCTGCACGTAGTCGGCGGCCACCGATTTGGTGAGGCCGATCACCGCCGCCTTCGACGCACCGTAGGCGAATCGGTTCGGCAGTCCCTTGATCGATCCGGCGATCGAGGCCATGTTGACGATGCTCGCCGTCTGCCCGCTCGCTTCGTAATGCGCGAGCATCGAAGGCAGCGCCGCGCGGATCGCGACGTACATCGCACGAACGTTGAGGTCGAAGCTCTTCGTCCAGTCCTGCGGCGTGCAGTCGAGGATCGTGCCGTTGTGCACGTAGCCCGCGCAATTGAAGAGAATCGAAAGCGGGGGCAGTTCCTGCAGCATGCGCGTGAGCGCGGCGTCGTCGAGGACGTCGAGCGTGCGCGTCGTCAGGTTGTCGATGCCCTGCATCGGCGCGAGCGGCTCGGAATTCACGTCCGTTGCAATCACGTTCGCGCCCTCGCGGGCCATCGCCAGCGCGGTTGCATGGCCGATGCCCTGGCCCGCCGCGGTGATGAAGGCTGTCCTGCCTGCGAGTCGTCCGTTCATGATTCGTGCGCGCGAAACGGCGGATTCTACGCTACGCGTGCGTCTACGACGCCAACGACGGGTCACGCGTATGCGGCGGCTGCGCCCTGCATGAACGTGTCGACGAAGAACGCGAACGCGATGCGCCACGCCGCTTCGGCGGCCGGGGCGTGATAACTGTCGCGGTCGAACGTCGCGAACGCGTGCGGCGCATCGGGCAGCACCGCGAGCGTGTAGCGCTTGTTCGCGTCGGACAGCGCCTTCGCGATCCGCGCATGCTCGTCGCTCGCGATCGACGCGTCGCGCGCGCCATAGATCAAAAGCTGCGGCGCGGACAGTTCCGGCACGCGGTCGACGAGGGGTTTGCGCTTGCCGCGCGGCACCGCGGGGGCGATGCCGCCGCCGTAGAACGATACCGATGCGGCGAGCCGGTTGCCGTGCACGGCATTGGCGAGAAAGGCGAGGCGCCCGCCCATGCAAAAGCCGATGATCGCGAGCCGCCCGTCGCGCGCGCCCTGCGCGCTCAGCATGTCGAGCGAGGCGCCCACTTCGCGCATCGCCACGTCGTCATCGACTTCGCCGACGCGGGCGATTGCCCCTTCCCGGTCGGTGTATGCGTACGTATCGCCGTGATAGATGTCCGGCGCGAGCGCCATGTAGCCGGCGCGGGCGAAGCGCTCGCACACGCCTTTGACGAACGCGTTCAGCCCGAACGCTTCCATCATGACGACGACGCCGATGCCGGGAACGCCGGTCGGTTTCGCGAGGTAGCCGGAGAGGCCGGAAGCGATCGACAGGGACTCGGTTCGCAGCGGAGGCGCAGCCATGGGCGGATAGGCGGAGTCGGATCGCAACGCGAAGGATGCGACGAGCGGCGTGCGCGCGCAAGCCGTTCGTGACGGAGCCAGCGGGGAGCTGCAGCGCAAAGGGCGGCCGGCTTGTGATTGGTCATGCCACTTGACCGGTCAAGCCGGCGCACGTTAGCCTTCACCGATCGCCCGCCCTGCGGATGTAGCGTCCCCCCCGCGCTCGCTATGCTCGCTGCCCCGAATGGGCGCCAGTCAGTGGCTTGGGACGGCTCGGTGTCACCGACATGCCCCTATCGAGCATCGAGCCTCGCCGCCTCTATCGCCAGATCGCCGATCAGATCCGTACGCTGATCAGGAACGGCGAGTTCGTCCCTGGCGCCCGCCTGCCGCCCGAGCGCGACCTCGCGCGTGAGCTCGGCGTATCGCGTCCGTCGGTACGCGAGGCGCTGATCGCACTCGAAGTCGAGGGCCTCGTCGAGGTGCGCATCGGCTCGGGCATCTATGTGCGGAAGGTGCGAAACGGCGACGCGCGCGATGCGGCCGATGCGCTCGCCGGCCCCTTCGAGCTGCTGCGCGCGCGATACGTGATCGAATCGGAATGCGCGGCGCTTGCCGCGAAATCGGCGAAGCGGACGCATTTGCGCTCGATCGAGGATGCGCAGGACGAGATGGATCGCGAGCTCGGTGCGGGCCGCCAACCGCTGCCCGCCGATCGCCAGTTCCACCTGCGCATCGCCGAGGCGACCGGCAACGGCGCGCTCGTGCACGTGATCAGGATCCTGTGGGACGAGCGCAGCGGCGAGCTCTTCAAGCGGCTCGAGGACCACTACGATTCGCCCGAGCTGTGGCGCGCCGCGATCAGCGAGCACCGCGCGGTGCTGAAGGCGATCGCCACGCGCGACGTCGAAGGTGCGCGTGCCGCGATGCAGCGCCATCTCGATTGCGCATACAAGCGCTTCAGCAAGGGCTGGAACGCTCATCAATAGGAGCTCGCCAGATGCTCGCCTGTCGCATTCACGCGAAAGAAGACCTGCGCATCGAGCCGCAGGAGCCGCCGGTTCCGGGCGTGGGAGAGGTGCTGCTCGCCCTCGGTGCGGGCGGCATCTGCGGCTCCGATCTCCACTATTTCCAGGACGGACGAAACGGCAGTTTCGTCGTGCGCGAGCCGCTGATTCCCGGGCACGAGGCGTCGGCTGTCGTCGTCGCGACCGGTCCCGGCGTCACGCGCGTCGAGGCCGGCGACAAGGTCGCGGTGAGTCCGTCGCATGCCTGCGGCCGCTGCGGGTATTGCCGGGAGGGACGCGAGCAGCTGTGCGAGAACATGCATTTCCTTGGCAGCGCGAGCGTGTTTCCGCATGCGCAGGGCCTGTTCCGCGAGCAGTTCGTGATGAGCGAGCGCCAGTGCTTTCCGGTGCGAAGCGACATCTCGCTCGGTGAGCTCGCGTTCGCGGAGCCATTGGCGGTTGCGTTGCATGCGGTCAATCGCGGCGGCGACCCTGCTCGGCAAGTCGGTGCTGATCGCGGGCGCCGGCACGATCGGCTGCCTCGTCGTGCTCGCCGCGCGGCTTGCCGGCGCTGCAAGAATCGCGGTCAGCGACATCCTCGACCGGCCGCTTGCACAGGCGGCGAAGGTCGGTGCCGACGAGGTGCTGCACGCGGCGCGCGATGCCGACGCCTTGTCCCGGCCGCAATTCGACGTCACCTATGAAGCTTCGGGCAGCATCAAGGCGCTCGCCATGTGCGTTGGCGCCACGAGGCGCGGCGGAACCATCGTGCAGGTCGGGACGCTGCCGCACGAGCCGGTGCCGTTCCTGGTCGGCGACGTGATGACGAAGGAGCTCGACCTGCGCGGCGCATTTCGCTGGGGCATCGAGTTCGACTGGGCGGTGTCCTACCTGTCGTCGCGCCGCATCGACGTGCGGCCGCTCCTGACGGGCCAGTATCCGCTGACCGACGCCGTCGAGGCGTTCCGCGTCGCGGCGGACAAGACCCGGAGCACGAAAGTGCAGCTCGTGGCATGAAACCGAAATGGGGTCGGAGACGACTTTCCTGCTCGGTGCCGGGCTTTTGTCGAGCGTCGACGAAAGTCGTCTTTGACCCCATTTCGGTTTTGAAGGACTCATCATGTTGAAGCAATCCTCGCTGACGATTCGTCTGCATTCCGCCGACGACGTCGTCATCGCGCGCCAGCAACTGGTCGGCGGAACGACGCTGATCGACGAACGCGTCACCATCGCGGGCCTCGTCCCGCCCGGGCACAAGGTCGCGACGCGCGCGATCGCCGCCGGCGCGCCCGTGCGGCGGTACAACCAGATCATCGGCTTCGCGAGCCGCGACATCAGAGCGGGCGAGCACGTGCATCTGCACAACCTGGCGATGGGCGCGTTCGATCGCGATTACGCGTTCGGCATGGACGTGAAGCCGACGCAATACGCGACGACGCCGGCGACGTTCATGGGCATCGTGCGCCGCGAAGGTCCGAATGCCGGCAAGGTCGGCACGCGCAATTACCTCGGCATCCTGTCGACGGTGAACTGCTCGGCGACCGTCGCGCGCGGCATCGCGGACCATTTCAAGCGCGAGCGCCTTGCGGCATTTCCCAATGTCGACGGCGTCGTCGCGCTGACGCACGGGTCGGGCTGCGGCATGGACACGCAGGGCGAGGGCATGCAGATCCTGCGCCGCACGCTCGGCGGTTATGCGAAGCACGCGAATTTCGCCGGCGTGCTGATCGTCGGCCTCGGCTGCGAGGCGAACCAGATCAGCGCGCTGCTCGGCAGCGAGCAGATGCAGGAAGGACCGCTGCTGCGCACGTTCTCGATCCAGGACACCGGCGGCACGGCGAAGACGATCGCGCACGGCATCTCGATCATCGAGTCGATGTTGCCGCATGCGAACGACGTCGCGCGCGAGCCGGTGCCCGCGTCGCATCTGACCATCGGCCTGCAGTGCGGGGGCTCCGACGGATACTCCGGCATCACCGCGAACCCGACGCTCGGCGCGGCCGTCGACCTGCTGGTGCGAAACGGCGGCACCGCCATTCTCTCCGAGACGCCGGAAATCTACGGTGCCGAGCATTTGCTCACGCGGCGCGCGGTGTCGCACGAAGTCGGCGAGAAGCTCGTCGCGCGATTGCGCTGGTGGGAGGACTACACGACGCGCGAGCGCGGCGAGATGAACAACAATCCGTCACCGGGCAACAAGGCGGGCGGCCTCACGACGATCCTCGAGAAATCGCTCGGCGCAGTGGCCAAGGGTGGAACGACGAACCTCGTCGACGTCTACCAGTACGCGGAGCCGGTCACCGCGAAGGGCTTCGTCTACATGGATACGCCGGGCTACGATCCGGTGTCCGCGACCGGGCAGGTTGCGGGCGGCGCGAACATGATCGTGTTCACGACCGGCCGCGGATCGGCGTACGGCTGCGCCCCCGCACCGTCGCTCAAGCTCGCGACGAACAGCGCGCTGTGGCAGCGGCAGGAAGAGGACATCGATCTCAATTGCGGCGAGATCGTCGACGGCAACGCAAGCGTGGCGGAGCTCGGCGAGCGATTGTTCGCGATGATGCTCGCGACGGCATCGGGCGCGAAGACGAAAAGCGAACTGCACGGCTACGGCCAGAACGAATTCGTCCCGTGGTACGTGGGAGCAGTGATGTAGGCGCGCGGCGGCCCTCGGTTGACACGTCCCGGGGGCGCCCGTACGCTGCGACGCGTTGCAGGAGTGCACGCTCTCGCAGTACATCCACACCTTCAAGGGAGGGGTTCGATGAAGTTCGTCACGAAGTGCGTCAGCGCGCTGCTGGCGCTTGGGCTCGTGTGCGCCGCCGCACCCGCCGCTGCGCAGGAAAAGCTCGTCGTCTGGTGGGTCAAGGGCTTCTACAAGTCCGAGGACGACGCGCTCTACGCGATGATCAGGAAATACGAGCAGCAGAGCGGCGTCAAGGTCGAGCTGTCGCAGTACGCCGTGCAGGACATGATCCCGAAGACCGTCTCCGCGCTCGATGCAGGCACGGTGCCCGACGTTGCCTACGTCGACGTCTACGACTTCCAGACGACCGGCAAGTGGGCATACGACGGCAAGCTCGAGGATCTGTCCGACATCCTCGCGCCGATGAAGGACAAGTTTCTGCCCAACACGCTCGAGACGACGTACCTGCTCGACTCGAAGACGGGCAAGCGCGCGTATTACGCGTTTCCGCTCAAGCAGCAGACGATGCACATCGAGTACTGGAAGGACATGCTCGAGGAAGCGGGCTTCAAGGAATCCGACATCCCGCAGACGTGGAAGGAATACTGGAGCTTCTGGTGCGACAAGGCGCAGCCCGCGTATCGGAAGAAGACCGGCAAGCGCATCTACGGCACCGGCTTCCCGATGGGCGTCGACTCGAGCGACTCGTACTACTCGTTCCTGACGTTCATGGACGGCTACAACGTCAAGCTGGTCGACGACAACGGCAAGGTGACGGTCAGCGACCCGAAGGTACGCGCCGGCATGATCAACGCGCTGCGCGACTACACGACGCCTTACGTCAAGGGCTGCACGCCACCGTCGTCGACGAGCTGGAAGGACCCCGACAACAACGTCGCTTTTCATAACAAGACGACGATCATGACGCACAACGCGACGATCTCGATCGCCGCGAAGTGGTTCGACGACATGA
>JAICLP010000187.1 GCA_025925475.1 Burkholderiales bacterium
GTCCGACGCAGCGCCCTTGAACCATTCGAGCGCGTCGACGGCGCTGACGGCGAGCGGCCGGAACGTCAGCCCAGCCGTCACCGCGCGGCGATTATCCACGCTCATGCTGACGGAGTCGGGATCGCTGCGCGGAATCCAGGTCGGCATGTCTGCCCACGGCGTCACGTTCTGCGCGGCAAGGAAATCCGCCGGCACCCACGTGAAGCGAACTTCATGATCGCCGTCGAACGCGGCCCGGACTCCATAGAGTTGCTCGGCCATCGTCATCGTCGACGCCGGACCCGCTGCGTTGAACGTTCCCGTCGTTCGGTTCTCGACGACGCGGATCGTCCATTCGGCCAGGTCGCGGCAGTCGATGATCTGCACGTGATCGCCACCGTCACCCGGCGCGAGAATTTCGCCGCCTTTCGCGATGCGATACGGCCAGTACGTGAAGCGGAACGACTCGTCGCCGGGACCGACGATCAGCGTCGGTCGGATGATCGTCGCGCGATCGCCGAACCACTTCTTCGCTTCGCGCTCCGATGCCGTCTTCATCGCGCCGTAGAGTCCCCCGATGTCCTTCATGAACTCCTGCTGCGTGACGGCAACAGGATCGCCTTTCGTGTATTCGATGAGCGGCGACGATTCGTTTATGCCAGGCTGCGGTTTCGACGTGTCGTAAACGGAGATCGTCGAGATGAAGACGTATTGCTTCGTCCTGTTCTTCAGCAGCTCGCCGGCGTCCTTCACCCAGAACGGAAGCGACGTCGGGTTGTCGATGACGACGTCCCATTCCTTCCCCTTCAGCGCATCGAGCTGATGCAGGTTCCGATCGCCGATCAGCTCGGTGACGCCAGGCGGAAGGCGATCGTTGCGACGGCCACGGTTGAAGACGGTGACCTTGTGCCCGCGCGCGAGCGCGTAGCGCACCTGGTGCGGACCGGTGAGGCCCGTTCCGCCCAGGATGAGAACGTCGAGCGGCTTGGCGGCCGGTGGAGTCGCCGCGTCAGGCCGCGGCATGCCAAGGGCGAGCGCGCCTCCCACGAGCGCGGCATCACGGATGAAATCGCGGCGGTCGGTCATCGGAATCGCTGCAGTTCGTTGTCACGTTGTTCGGTGCACCGATCGCGATGCGAACGAACACCCGGGTAGCGATTCTACGCGGACGTCAGCGATGGCCGCCACGTGCGGCGCCGCCTGGCTTCGACGTCCGCGCGACGCGAAGCGCGCAGGTCGCACGACTGCGCCATGCTTTCGCCAATGTGCGAAATGGCATCACCCCGAACCTTTTTCCCATCCGATTGACATTTCGTCGCTCGCGCGCCTACCGTTTTGTCGTCTGCCACCCGGACGACTATCGGAGATGACATGATGGTTTGGAGAACATGGATCCGCGGTTTCGCGGCCATGGCAATGACGGCAGCATTCGCGCTGCCCGCGTACGCCGACGTCCATGAGATTGGTATCGCCAAGCAGTTCGGAGTTGCTTACCTGCAACTGATCGTCATGGAGCACGAACATCTGGTCAAGAAGCACCTGCGCGAAGCCGGCCTGCCCGATGTCGACGTCAATTGGGTGACGCTTAGCAGCGGCGCCAGCGTGAACGACGCGTTGCTATCAGGCGCCGTGCAGTTCGTGCCGGGCGGTCCTGCTCCGTTTCTGACGCTGTGGAGCAAGACCCGAGGCAACGCGAATACGGAGGTACGCGGACTGTGCGCGATGAATTCGATCCCTCACTACCTCAACACGCGTAACGATGCTGTCCGGTCGGTGAAGGACTTCACCGAGCGAGATCGCATCGCGTTGCCGGCAGTGAAAGCCTCGAACCAGGCGGTCCTGCTGCAGATGGCGGCGGCAAAGGCCTTCGGCGGCGACAACTATGCGAAGCTCGATCACCTGACCGTATCGATGTCGCACCCCGACGCCATGGCGGCGCTACTCTCCGGCGCCGGCGGCATCACGAGTCACTTCACGGCCCCGCCATTCCAATATACGGAGTTGTCGAAACCCGGAATCCACACCGTACTGACGTCGTACCAGGTGCTCGGTGGCCCGGCCAGCTTCAATATCATCTACGCGACGGCCAAGTTTCACGACGGCAATCCGCGCATCGTCAAGGCATTCATTGGCGCCCTGCAGGAAGCCACCGACTTCATCAACAAGAACAAGCAGCGGGCGGCGGAGATCTACGTCGAGATGGAGCACTCGAAGATTTCGGCCCGGGAGGTGCTGAAGACCATCAGCGACCCGCAGGTGAATTTCACATTGGTTCCCCAGCGCGTGATGCGTTATGCGGAGTTCATGCACAAGGTGGGAACGCTGAAGACGGTGCCTGCTTCGTGGCACGATCTGTTTTTCCCTGAGGCGGCGGCATTCCCGGGAAGCTGAGACGCTCGCAAACGAGTCACGGCAGAGCGCCGTTCACGTTCGACGCCATGGGCACCGCGCTTCGCCTGTCCTGTCCGATCCTGTAGCTCACGCGCATCGTCGCCATGAATTCTCGCGGCACCGATGCCACCTGTGCCTGCTCGCGACGCAGGGTTTGGTAGAGGCCGCTCACGCCAAGTACGTCGCAAACGTGTGCGATCGGCTCCATCGCCGAAGCGTCGAGCACATCCGTCCGTCCGGTGTAACGGATTTCGCCGCTCAAATGCATGTCGAGCTCGTTTGCGGCCACGACGGCCAGCGTCTCGGCCTCAGGGATCGAAAGAGTCGACCAATCGGCCGCCGCAACGGCGCTCGCGCCCGCAGTCTCCCGTAGCGTGTAACGACGCACGCGGCGCTCGAGCGGACTGCCGCGCCCACCGAGCGCGGCGCAAACGGCCTTCGCCGCTTCACGAACGCCCGCGGCATGAGGCGGGCAGTGCGTGTAGGCCGAGTGCAGGAGCCCGGCAGCGACGATCTCGCAGCGAAAGCCGTAACGCACCAGCACGCCCGCGGTGCCGGCCAGGTGGTTGATGAATGGACGGCCGCAAGGGCGATACCCGCCGTCCACCAGAATGTGGGCGAGATGGTACGCGTTCGCGATCGTCGCCAGCTCGTTTCGCGTGTATCCGCGCTCGCGCGCCAGATCGAGAAGCTCCGACCGCGTCTGCCGCAGCTCGCATGCGGCCATCTCGCTTTCATGCTCGGGATGGTGGCGCAGCGCGGACCGGATCGGGTCGACCTGAGACACGTGATCCACCAGGAAGCGGCGCACGCCGGCAAACGAACGCGCATCGTCGATCACGTTCCACTTGCGGCAGAACGCGGCGATGCTCGCGTCGGCTTCAGCCTGCGTCCAACGATTGCGGAAGAAGTGCAGCTCGTCGAGCAGGTAATCGCGGTGCGCGAGATAGGTGATGCGCGCCGACGGCTCGAGATAGGTCGCATAGCCGAGGCGACGTGCGCTGAACGATGAATCGATGTGTTCGTGCACGCAGCGGATGTCGGGATCGACAACGTTGGCCCGCAACAGCTCGGTGCGCATCAACATGCAGTGGTATTCGACGAAATCACAGGGCTTTCGCGACAGCTGCTCCGCGACGCGCGCCGGATCCTCGTTCACGAGCACATGCGCTTCGTCCAGGACGCGCGCATCGGGACTTCCGCTTTCCTGCAGCCGGCCCCCCGCCATATGGATGCGCGCGGGCTGCACCCCGTCGCCAGCGAGATAGAGCGGGCCGACGATGCCTGCACCGGTTGCATCGGCGCAGGCGACCAGCGATTCGAGCCAGCCCCGCTCGACTTCGACGTCGTTGTCGATGAACACGGTGTACTCGGTGCGGATCGTTTCGGTCATCCGCACGCGCGCCTGCTGGGGCCAGAGCGGCTCGTCGATGCGCGCAATCTCGAGACCCCACGAAGGCGCGCGCGCCGCAAGGATCTCGCGCAACCACGGGGGAGAGTCGATATCGACATAGATGAAGCGATACGGGCGCCGCGTCTCGGCCACGACGGACTCGATCGCGTGCTCGGCAAGCGAATGTCGCTCACGCGCGGTCATCACGATCGTGACTCGCGCTTCGATGTCGGTCACGGGCTTCATGCGGGTGTACAGACGGGTTGACCGCGCGGGCACTCTGCAGCCGAAGCGGCTCCTGCGTAGATCCGGCGCAAACGCCGGGTGAGTGCCGGTCCGAAAGTGGCCTCGGCCTTGGCGCGCGCGGCGTGGCCCATGCGTTCGCGCAAAGAGACGTCGGCTTGCAATAACGCGAGATGTCGAAGCGCTGCGTCGTCATCGTCACGATCGAAGACAAAACCGTCGACGCCGTGCGAAATCAACTCCGAATAGCCGACGTCGCGCGCGCAAACGACGGGGATTCCGGTAGCCAGGGCCTGCGCGATCGAATCGCCGCCCGCCTCGGCATGCAGCGGGCTCGTGCGATAGAAGACGCAATCGATGTCGCGCAGGAATTCGGGAGCAGGCATCGCATCGGCAGCGAGCAGTTCGAGTCCCGGACACGGCTTCGACGGTGGAAAGTTTCGCATGAGCACGCTTCCTCCGAGGATGCGCACCACGAATCCCGTGTCCAGCAATTTCCGGATCAACGCAGGATCCTCGGGATGGAACAAGCGATGGTCATTGGCGCTGACGCGGCCAATGGTGAATGGGCGTCGCCGCGCGCCGTGCTGGCTGGGGTGGAATCGCTCGAGGTCCACCGGCAGCGGACAAGAGGCCGCCGGAACGCCACAGCGGCGCCGAAAGGTTTCGGAAGGCGTCACGAGTTGGATGGGGCACGAGGTCGATCGATGCATGGTGAGAACGAGATCGAGCAAGGCTGCCGGCTGATTCGTGTCGTGCACGGCCACGACCCGATTGGCCGCGCAGGCGTTCAACCACACGGCAGGCAGCGGATCGACGTTGACGAAGATCACCGTACCGCTCCGCGGAAAGTTGCATTGGCCGACGTCGATCTCGCGTACGCCGCGAGCGGCGAACTGCGGCGCGAGCCCCCGTTGCGTCGACCAGACTGTCACCGGCGCGTCCTCGGCGAGCATTCGCGCCAGTGCGAGTGCCGCGAACTCGCGGGATCCGTCCGCGTCGCGAAACGCGGCCACGACATGAATGTCGCCGGCGCGATCGAGCGGCGGGAGCGACGCGGTTCCGGGAACCAGGCAAGGCAATTCGGCGAGCCTGCCATTGACGCGCGACGCTTCGGCACGCTCGTGCACCGCCACGCGGATGCGCTGCCTGTCCTCGATGATCTGCAAGTCGCTCGGCGCACGCGTCAATGCAAGCTCGATGCGATCGTTCGCGCCGTGAATGTCGCCCAGGTCGAATTCGAGCAACGCCAGCGCGTGCAGCGCGTCGACATTCGCGGCGTCGTGCGTCAGCACCTCACCGTAAAGCTGTCGTGCGGTGCGGATATCTCCCGTTTGCGCAGCAGCGACTGCAGACGACATCAGTTCGTGCACGTCGCTCGTATGCGGCGTGATCGAGGCGGCGCTCGCGTGCAACGTCCCATGGCACGCCTTGAAGCGCAGGCCGCTGCCACAGGGGCAGCGCATGTTGCGGCCGACATCGACGCCTGACACAGTGCCGCCCGCGCTCGTCGAAGGAAGCCAGCGCGCAATGCGCATCAGGGCTTCGTCCGCCGTGCGCCGCAGGCCGGGGTCGAAGCGTGCCGCGCTCGCATATGCGTCGCGCGCTTCCTCGTGGGCTTCGAGGCGTTCGCATATCCGCCCCAATGCGAGGTGGTATTGCGCGGCGTCGCCGTTCAGGTAAATCGCGTCGCGAAGCACCAGGCGTGCGGCATACGGCCGGTCCTCGTCCTCGAACAGCTTGCCGAGCAAAAAGAGCGCGTTCGGTTCATCAGGATGCGCACGCAACGCGGCCGCATAGATTGCGGCGGCCGCGCTTATTCGGGCTTGGGCATGCAATGCGGTCGCGGTCTGCAGGTGCTCGAAATAGGTGCCCCATGCGCGGTCGCGCTCGCCGGCATACCGCGTCCTCACGCTGTCGCGGCACCGCTGCTGGCTGTCGCCGTCATGTCGATTGGCGCCGGAGCCTGTCCCCGACGTGCCCGCTTCCATGAGATAGAAGTGGGTTCGCTCCCGCACGGTCGCGACACGGGCGTGCGTCAGCATGCGCAGCAGGAATTCCCAGTCCTCGCTCGTGTCGAGCGTTTCGTCCAGCCGATGACCGGCGTCGCGAAGCGTGCGGTGAAGAATCCACGACATCCCGGGGGTGCGGCAGTAGTAGTACAGGATGAGCGGATTGAAGCCGTGATGCCTGTCGTGCACGACGCGATGAAGGTGGTCGAGCGTCCACAGCTGTCCGTACACGAGCGTTGGCTGGTCGGGCTCGCCGGCGCGCGAGATCAGCCGTTGCAAATGCGTGGGCTCGAGATAGTCATCGTCATCGAGAAAGCCAATCCAATCGCCCGTCGCGTGCTCGAGGCCGACGTTTGCGGCAGCGGGCCGGTTCAGACGCTTCCCGGTGCATACGAGCTTCGCGCTTTGCAGGCTCGATATCGGCGGCAGCGGCGGGTGCGTTCCACCTGACGCATCGACGACCAGCAATTCGA
>JAICLP010000371.1 GCA_025925475.1 Burkholderiales bacterium
GGCCGGTGCAACAGGTCAAGCAGCGCGGCTAACGAGGTACCTCACACTCGCGGCGCTTCGGCGAGCTCCAACAGAACATCGGCAGCCGTCGCACACTGCTCGCGCGATACGTCGAGGTGGGTAACCGCGCGAACCGTGCGCGGTCCAAACGCATTGATGAGAACACCGCGCTCGCGCGCTTCGGCGACGAGCGTGGCGGCATCCGACGCGTCCGGGGAGAGCTGGAACACGAGGATGTTCGTCTGCACGGTCGCAAGGTCGATGACGATGCGCCGGCTGCGGGCGAGGCGTTCTGCGATCAGGCGGGCATTCGCATGATCCTCGACCAGGCGCCCCATGTTGTTGTCGAGGGCGAATATGCCCGCTGCCGCAAAGATGCCGACCTGCCGCATCGCGCCGCCCATCATGCGGCGGTGCCGGATTGCGCGCAACACGATGTCACGCGAGCCGGCGAGGAGCGAACCGCCGGGCGCGCCGAGGCCTTTGGAGAGCGAGACCGCAACGAGGTCGAAGGGCGCAGCCAGTTCGATCAACGGGACGCCGCTTGCCGCGGCAACATTCCACAGCCGCGCGCCGTCGAGAAAGCTCGCGATGGCCAGCTGGCGCGCGCGAGCGCAGATCCGCATCGTTTCGTCGTGCGGAAAGACGACCCCGCCGGAGCGATTGTGCGTATTCTCGATTTCGACGAGCGTCGTCGCGGGATAGATCGGATGGTCTCGCGGCTTGATCGACGCGATGAATTGTTCCTCGGAAAATACGCCTTGTGCGCCGATTTCGGTGAGCTGAACGCCGGCGTTCGCGGCCGATCCCCCCGCTTCGTGCCAGACGGCGTGAGCCTCCCGGCTCACGATCACGTCGTCCCCGGGCCGCGTGAGCGTGCGGAGCGCCACCTGATTCGCCATGGTCCCGCTGGGCAACCAGAGCGCTGCTTCCTTGCCCAGCAGGGCGGCCACCCGCTCCTGCAGCGCATTCACCGTCGGATCATCACCATACTGGTCGTCACCGACAGGCGCAGCGGCGATCGCCGCTCGCATTTGCGGGGAGGGACGAGTGACGGTGTCCGAGCGCAGATCGATCGGCGTTGCGGTGTTCATCGGGCGGCTTGATTTCGCCAGGCAGAGTCCGTCAATACTACGACGGCTGAGCAGACAGCGCGCCGCATTCGTTGGCGACGTACTTCACCCGAGCCGAAAGGCGACAAGGGCAGCACTGTCGTCAGAAACCGACCGACTCCTCAACCGGGTTTCGTCCGCTGGTTTTCTGTCACGAATCGGTTCAAATTCAGCGCGTTGACGTGAAACATCCGTCGAAAACGAGCGAATGTTGGTGGGCATATTCGTCCAAAAATGCAAGCGAATACAGCGGACCTGGGCGGAATTGAAGGCCGCCAGACCCGGGCGCCGTTTTCGCGAGCATTACAAGCGCCGCAACCGTTCAACACACCACGGCGCGATCCACAAGACGGTGACGATCCTCGCCGGCGGTGGGTTGATCGTCGTGGGCATCGCAGGGCTCGTATTGCCGGGTCCCGGCACGCTGGCCATTGCTCTCGGTGGGGCGCTGGTGGCTACCGAATCCTATCGTGCTGCTACAGCGTTGGACGTCATGGAGATCCACGTGCGCCGCTCGCTTCGTGCGCTCGTCGGCGACTGACGAGGCTGCCAAGAAAGAGCCCCCGGCGGAACCGAGCGCCGAGGGCTGGAATGCGTCCCGTGTGGAGGAGACAAGGAACGAGCGAATGATCGTACCCGTGCGGCCGCTACGCGCAAAGCAACCTTGCGCGAGGCTGGCACCGATTGCCGTTCGAGCTGAACGTCTACCCCTCACGGGCGCCTACAAACGAATGCGGATCGGCCCGGCAGGCTGCCGACAAACGGGACGAGACAATGGGTGTACGCGTTTGTAAAGAAGGGACCAGCCATGCCGGCAACGCATTGGAAGCAGATCGCTGTATTGACCGCAGCATTGGGACTGACTGGCGCTGCAATCGCCCAGAACACAGAGGGAACGACCAGCACACAAGACAGGGCGAGCGCATCGAGTTCCGCCATCGACACGCCTTCTTCGGGCGCCATCGTCACTCCCGAGGACAAGGCGCTGGGAATGGGTCAGGACAATGCGCGAGAGGGCGTGCGCAACGGCAACGACGACGCATCCGTGTCGAACGGTGACACGCTGAGCGTCAACCCCGGGCCGTCCGATGATGAAGACTCGAGCATCGACCCGGGCCGGTCGAACGATGACAAGCTGAGTGTCGACCGCGGGCACCCGGGCACGGATGAAGCCCCGGATTCACGTCATGGGCGTCCCAGGTAGAGATAGGCGCTGCGGTTGCCATCCGCCGTCCACCCATAGCCGAGATAGAGCGGCCCCAGCAGCGTATCGACGGCGAGGAACGCTGCGACTGATTTGAGAACGCCGGTCGGACTGCTCGGGACGAGGGGGCGTTCCAATGCGCCCGGCTTCGATCGATCCTCCAACGTACAGACCGTAAGGAGCCTCGAGCACCTTGTACGAATAGACCGCACGTCCGAAGACGAGCCTCTCGCCGACGAGCGCGCCGGTCGGGCCACGCCGGCGATCCGCTGCGCTTCCGCCAGATTGCGTTCGCTGGCCTGCAGCGCTTGCTCCGTGTTGTGCCGGCTGAGAACCGCCAGAAACGTCTCGGCGACCCCAGCCGTTCGCCATCGAAGACGTTTTCGCATGCGTCCACGGAAACATGGCGCCGTATTCGATGGTCGTCGGCGCACGCTGCACGTCTTCGAGCGAAACGACGTGACGCAGGCGCGCCTGGCGAACGTCGGCCTGAATTTCCATGATCCCGCATTGATCCACCGTGAAAAATTCCATGAGGTTGCGCAAACAGGCATCGACCTCTGCGGGCAATGAATCGCCGCTGGCCTGCGCGAGCCGGGCGGAA
>JAICLP010000023.1 GCA_025925475.1 Burkholderiales bacterium
CGTGCTCGATTCGGGCGGCGCCGAAGTCGTTGCCGGCTACGTGCCGTATGTGTCGGAAATGGTGCTGAAGGGCATCGGCCGCGTGCTCTTCACCGGCTCCGATGCAATCGGGCGTCCGGCGCCCGGCGACGGGTTCATCGCGAGCACCAAGTTCATCAACGAGCACCCCGATGCGGTGAAGGACGTGCTGCGCGCGCAATTCGCCGCCACCGACTTCATCAAGAAGAATCCCGACCAGGCGTACAAGCAGATGGCCGAGTTCGCGAAGGTCGACGAAGCGTCGGTGCGCTACTCGTTCGAGAAGGACCTGATCGGCGTTGCGACGACCTACGTCCCCGACGTCGAAGGCATCGTCGAGACCGAGAAGGTTGCGCAGGAACTCGGCTTCGCGCCGAAGGGCGTCGACCTGCCGTCGTTCACGCGCAAGTTCGAGAACACGACGCTGGCGAAGGAAGTGCTGGCGTCGAAGCAGTAGAGCTGCTCACGCGACCATGCCAACGACACCTGACAGCATCGCAGCCAACGCGGACGAGCGCTTGCCGCCGCGCATGGTCGCGTGGCTGTTCGGTATTGCCGGCACGGCGGTCGCGCTGCTTGCGTGGATCGTGCTTTCGCGCCTGCTCGCGCACGGCGGCGGCGTGATCAACCGCTTGCCGGGGCCGCTCGCCGTCGTCCGCGAGCTCGTGCAGTACGCGGGCAACGATCTCGTGCACGACCTGCTCGCGAGCCTGCACGTGTTCGCCATCGGCTGGATCGTCGGCGCGGCGAGCGCCGCGCTCGTCGGTCTCGTCCTCGGCCGCGCGCAGCATCTCGGCAACATCTTCCTGCCGATCGTCGAGGCGATCCGGCCGGTGTCGAGCATCGCGTGGGTGCCGCTGTCGATCGTCTGGTTCGGCTTCGGGCTCACGAGCAAGGTGTTTCTCGTCGGGCTGGCGGTGTTCCTCGTCGTCGTCGTCTACGCGGTCGACGGCTCGCGCCGCGTCCCGCACGATCTCGAGCGCACGGCCACGATGCTCGGCATGAGCGGATGGCAGCGCTTTCGCAGCCTGGTCCTGCCGGGCACGCTTTCCGAGGTGCTGATCGGATCGCGCGTCGCGCTGATGTCGGGCTGGGGCACGGTGATCGTCGCGGAGCTCGTCGCCGCAGACTCGGGACTCGGCGCGCATCTGATCGGTGTCGAGCAAAGCTACGACGTTCCAGCGGTGATGGCGACGATGATCTGCTTTGCCGTCACCGGCTTCGCAATGAACACGGCGTTCACCTTCGCCGAGCGGCGCCTGCTGCCCTGGCGACACGATCGCGAGCGCGAGGATCGATGAACGGTCCTGGGCGCCTCGTCGTGCGCCGCATCCTGTTGCCGCTCGCCGGCGTCGCGTGCGTGCTCGCCTTCTGGCAGGCGACATTGTCCTGGTATCGGTTGCCGCCGATCGTCCTGCCGTCGCCGTGGGCGGTTGCAACGACGCTGGCCGAGCTCGTGCGCACCGTCGCGTTCTGGCGCGACGTCGGCGTCAGCCTGTTCGAATTCGTGTGCGGCTATCTGATCGGCGTCGTCCTCGGCGTCGCGCTCGGCCTGCTGATGGGCGAATGGCGGCACTTCCGCATGGCGGCGACGCCTGCCGTCGAGTCGCTGCGCTTCGTCGTGCCGTTCGCCTGGATCCCGCTGACGATCCTCTGGTTCGGTACGAGCTACGTCGGCAAGGTCCTGCTCGTCGCGTACGCGGTGTTCTTCGTGATGGTCGTGTCGACCACACGCGCCGTCGCGCAGGTCGAGCCCACGCTGTCGCGGGTCGGCACGATGCTCGGCATGAATCCGTGGCGGCTCGCGTGGCAGGTGCACTTGCGCGCGGCTGCGCCGATGCTCGCGAGCGCGGCGCGCGCGGCCGCCGCGATCGGCTGGATCGCCGTCGTCGCCGCCGAATACATCGGCGCGAGCGCGGGGCTCGGACTGATGATCACGAACGCCGCGACATCGCTGACGACGAGCGTCGTGATCGGCGGCATGATCGTCATCGGCATCGTCGGCGCCGGCGTCAGCGCAGCGATCGGGGCGCTGTCGCGCGCGTGGCTCGATTATCGATGAGCACGACCGACGTGAAAGTACCTTGCGGCCAGGCTGCCGGGGAGCGGCGCGCTGCGCAATCGGTCGCCGACGTGCACCGTGGCGAACTCGTCGTCGATCGCGTCTTTCATCGCTACATCGCCGGCGGTCGGCCAACGGAGGTACTGAACGACGTGTCGTTTCGCATCGACCCGGGTCACGTCGCGTGCGTCGTCGGACCCTCGGGCTGCGGCAAGAGCACGTTGCTCGGTCTCGCCGCAGGGCTCCTGCGTCCGTCGAGCGGTGCGCTGCGCTGGGATGGAGCGCCGGTTGCGATCGGACGCAATCCGCATCTCGGGATGGCGTTCCAGCAGCCGGGGCTCTTTCCCTGGATGTCGGTGCGCGAGAACGTCGCGATCGGCCTGCGCACGCGCGGACAGAGCCGCCGCGATGCGCGGCGTGTTGCCGACGAGTTTCTCGACATGGTCGGGCTCGCCGATTTCAAGGATGCATACCCGAACCAGCTGTCGGGCGGCATGGCGCAGCGCGTCGGCATCGCCCGAGCGCTCGCGTTGCGGCCGCGATTGCTGCTGCTCGACGAGCCGTTCGCGGCGGTCGACGCGTTCACGCGCCTCAAGCTGCAGCAGGAGTTCAAGGCGCTGCTGCGGCTCGACCGCCCCACGGTGCTGTTCGTCACGCACGACGTACCGGAGGCGATCGCCCTCGGCGACGCGATCGTCGTGATGACGCAGCGTCCCGCGTCGGTGCAGCGGATCATCCCGGTGTCGCGCGAGGATCGCGACCGCGCGAGCCCCGCGTATGCGCGAAAGCTCGCGGAAACGCTCGAGTGCCTCGGCGTCACGAGCGACATTCAGGACTAGGACGTCATGACGGATTACGTGATCGGCGTCGACATCGGCACGCAGAGCACGAAGGCGCTCCTGACCGACGCGCGCGGGCGCATCGTCGCGCAGTGCGCGAAGGGCTACCAGCCCGATACGCCGCGGCCGTTGTGGGCGGAGCAATGGCCGCAGGTGTGGCTCGATGCGGTTGCCGACGCGATCGCCGGCTGCGTCGCGAAAGCGAAGCGCACCGAGCGCGAGTTCGCCGCCGAGCGCGTGCGCGGGATCTGCATCGGCGGTCTCTACGGCGGCTCGGGCATCCCCGTCGACGACCGGATGCAACCGCTGCATCCGTGCCTGATCTGGATGGATCGGCGTGCGACGGCCGAGGTCGACCAGGTGCGCGCGACGATCGACCTCGATCGCCTCGGCGAAATTACCGGCAACGGCGTCGACAGCTACTACGGCTATACGAAGATGCTGTGGCTGCGCGATCACCGGCCCGATGTCTTCGCGAAAACACGTGCGTTCCTGCCGCCGAACGCATTCGTCATTCATGCGTTGAGCGGCGAGATTGCCGTCGATCGCTCGTCCGCCGGCAATATCGGCGGCGTCTACGACCTGCGCGCCGGAACGTGGTCGCGCGAAATGCTCGACGCCCTCGGCATTCCCGCCTCCATGATGCCGCAACGTCTCGTCGCATCGAGCGATGTCGTGGGCCGACTCACGCCCCCTGCGGCCGAGCGACTTGGCTTGCCCGCCGGCACGCCGATCATCGCGGGCGGTGTCGACGCCGCGGTCGCGACGCTTGCCGCGGGCGTGACGCGACCGGGCCAGCACGTGGCGATGATCGGCTCGAGCATGTGCTGGGGCTACATCACGCACGAGGCCGACGCTCGCCGCGGCCTCGTCTGCATGCCGCATGTCTTCGGCGGCCTGAATGACCTCTACGTGTTCGGCGGCGCGAGCACCGCCGGTGCGGCAGTCACCTGGTTTCGCGATCAGTTCTGCCGCGATGAGACCCAAGCTGCGGTCACGCGCGGCGTCGACGTCCACGAACTGCTCGATTCGGCCGCGCGCGGCATTCCGCCCGGCGCCGAAGGCGTGCTCTTCCTTCCGTACCTGATGGGCGAGCGCAGTCCGATCTGGGACGGCAAGGCGAGCGGCGCATTCGTCGGATTGACCCTCTACCATCGTCGCGAGCATCTGTATCGCGCGGTGCTCGAAGGCGTCACCTTCGCGCTTCGCCACAACATCGATGCGGGTGCGGCCGGTGCGGGGACGCTGCACGAGGACCTGATCGTCGTCGGAGGAGCCGCGCATTCGGACCTGTGGATGCACATCATCGCCGACATCACCGGGCGACGGGTGCTGACGATCGAGCAGGACGTCGAGGCGGCGATGGGCGCCGCGCTGCTCGCCGCCTATGGCGTCGGCTTGATCGGCGACGACGACGTGCGCCGCGGCTGGGTGACGCTGGTGCCGCGCGCGATGCCGCAGCGCGCCGCCGTCGACCGCTACGAGCGTGCGTTCGCGTCGTACAAGGCGCTGTACCCGGCGCTGCAAGCGACGATGCACGACCTGCACGAACAGCGCGCGGCGGAGCACGCGTAGCCCAGCTTCGACGTCGGCGGTATTACGCGGTCGTGTCGACCGCGCCGCCCGTCTTCGCCGCCTCGGCAATCGCCTCCACGATCCGAACGTTCAGCAGCCCATCGCGCGCGGTGACGAGCGGCTTCGCCTCGCCGCGAATCACCGCGACGAAATGGGCGATCTGCAGCGCGAGCGGATCCTTGCGCTCCAAGGGGACCGTGCGGGTCGCAAACGGCCGGAACCACGAGCGCGCGGTCGCATCCTCGTAGTGCCTGATCCGCATCGTCGGCACGCCGAGCGAGCCGCGCGTGCCGATGATCGTGTAGCAATCCTCGTCCGGCGACGCGGCGTAGGCCTTGTTCTCCTGCGCGGTCTGCTCCCAGCTCTTCGCGGCGGCGCCGGTGTCGGAAAGCAGGAACGTGCCGAGAACGCCGTTCGCGAAGCGCAGGCTGATCGATACGGTGTCCTCGACCGGAAAGCCGCGCGTCGCATTCGACGCGAACGCCTGCACGCCGATGATCTCGCCGATCATGCGGCGCAGGCTCGCGACCTCGTGGATCAGGTTGATCAGGATCGGGCCGCCGCCCGGCATGCGGCGCCACGGCGCTTCGTCGAAGTACGCATCGGGCTTGCAAAAGACGGCGCTGCCGATCACGCCGACGAGGCGTCCGAGCGCGCCCGATGCGATGATGTCGCAAGCGGTCTGCACGATCGGGCTGTGCAGCCGATGATGCCCGACGAGGACGGGCACGTTCGCCTGCTCGGACGCTTCGCAGATCGCGGCCGCGCCGGCGAGCGTATCCGCGAGGGGCTTTTCGACGAGCGCCGGCACACCGGCCGCAATGCATGCGAGCGCCTGCGGCGCGTGCAACGCGTTCGGCGTCGCAATCACGACGCCGTCGGGGCGGTCGTTTCTCAATAGCGTCTCGAGCGAATCGTAGAGAGGTACGCGCCGCTCGCGTGCGCACTTTGCTGCCGCCGGCGCCACGTCGACGACTGCGGCAAGCGATGCGTTCGGGCACGCGACGATTTCCTCGATGTGGCGCGCGCCAATGGTGCCGACGCCGACGACGGCGATGCGCGTCATGCAGCCATTCGCGCGTTCACCGCGCGTCCAATGTCGTCGAGTGCCGCTTTCGCTTGCGACACGAGGCCGTGTAGTACCACGCGAGATCGTCGCGCGGAACCAACTGCGCGAGGGCGGGGTCAAGCGGCATTGCACCTCCATCCATCGGCGGTGATGCGATGTTCGTGCATTCGATGCCGTCGCTTGCGATATCCGAGCGTCGTGCATTCGATCATCGAAAATCGACGATCGAAAGATCGAGCGGCAGCATGCGTTCGCCGACGGCGGCACCCGGCGCCGGCTCGCGCGCGATCGGCTTGCCGTCGGTGGTCGCCTGGTCGAAGGCGGCAGTCGACACACCTCGCTCGCGTACGACGAAGCGCGACAGCAGGTAGGGCAAACCGTTCGACGCGAACGTCGATGCTCCGTCGGTCACCTGGAAATGCAGATGCGGCTCGGACGAATTGCCCGACGTACCGACGTGCCCGAGCACGTCGCCGCGACGCACGCGCTCGCCTGCCTTCACGTCCACGGAACCCGGCGCCAGGTGCGCGTAGAGCGCGAAGCGTCCCCCGCCGAGGTCGAGCACGACGTGATTGCCATCGGCGTGCTCGAACGGCAGATTCGCCGGCAACGCGCCCGGCAGCGTATTCGGAAGACCGTCGACCGCCGCAACGACCCAAGCATCGGCGACTGCGTGGACGGGTTGATCGTAGATGACATAGCTCGCCGGCTTCTTCGGATCGCCGGCGTAGATGCGGCCGCGATCGTCGAGCTCTTCCCAGTCGATCGCGAAGCGCTGCGCGGTGTACATCGCACCGTTCACCGGCAGCGTCGCGCGAATGTGCCGCGTCGAGTCGCAGCAGCCATCGCCGGCGATGTAGCGGGCACCACGCAGCGGCGGATCGAGCACGAGGTCGGTCGCGGGTGCGACGTCGACGTGCGCCGCGGTCTCGACAAGCGCCTTGCCGTTCAAAACGACGGACAGGCGATGCTCGAGCGCGACGGAGACAGGCGACGTCGCGGGTGCGCGAACGTGCAGATAGACGACGCCCGACTGCGCCGCACCCAGCGTGCCGCGTGCTGCCGAGCGGTCGTGCACGACGAGCCGCTTCGCGATCGTGTCGGCGTCGAACGATGCGACAACCGTTCCGCCCTGCGCATCGAGCACGTCGAGTCGCGTGAGCGCCGCGCGCTCGCCCGCGAAATTCGTGACGGCAAGCTCGTAGACGAGATGGCATGCGCCGTCGGACCCGAGCACGGGTACCGGCGCGTTCAGAACGCGCATCAGGATCGGCGTCAGTGACGCGGCGTCTTGCTTCGCAGCACCGGCGGGCGACGCACTTGTCGACGACAACGTGCAACGCGGTGTGTCGCCGTTGGTCGCTGCAGGTGCGATCGACACGCAGGCGAGGCTCGCGAGGATTGCAAGCCCGCAGCGAGCCCATGACACGATCGTGATCGCACGGCGCACCTCGACCTCCGCGTTCTTCCGGATCGTGCCACTCGATTGGGAAAGGCCTCCCGCGTTGCGCTGATCCCGGGCTTGAACAGTATCAAAAAATTGCGCTTTCGGCGCGCGTCGAAATGCACCGCTCGTCGTTTGACAGTGCATCGACAGCAAGCGACGATACGGCCATCGCGCACGTGATGCGCCCACAGCGAGTGAACAATGAAGCGTTCGAGACGCGATTTTCTGAAGACGGCCGCCGCCACCGGTGCCGTCGCCGCAGTAGCGACCAATCCGGCGCGTGCGCGCGACGTGCGCTCGATCTCCCCCGACGCGATCGTCGAGCGCTTCGCTGCGCTTCCGGGCGACGTGGCGTTCAAGATCCTCGCGCCATCGCCCAAGGGTCGCAAGGCGTTCGTCGCGTCGCTCGAGTCCGACCGGATGCTGTTCGTCGCGAGTGCGATCAAGTCGTACGTCCTTTGCGAGGCATTGCGACAGGCCGATGCGCAAAGCGACGGGCCGGACGTGGTCGACATCCTCGAAGGTCGCGAACTCACGCTCGATTCCACTGTGTGGGCTTTTGGCAGCCCGACGTTCACGCCACCCGACATCCAGGGCGTCGTGTCCGAGCGCACTGCGATGGAGGCGATGATCACCCGCAGCGACAACACCGCGACCGACATGATGTTCAAGGCCACTGGCGCCGACAGCGTCCGTGCGTTCATCGCGTCGGCGGGTCTCACCAATACCCTCGTGCCGGACAGCACGCGCGCATTCGCCGGCTACCTGTTCGGCGCGCCCGACTACAAGAACCTCACGTGGGAGGAGCTGCAGAAGGTCGTGCAGCAGCCGCAGGTACACCCGTTCCTCAATACCGTGCAAACGCTCGCATCATCGGCGGACGACTTCGTGTCCTACTATTCCCGCGCACTGCAGGGCGCGTTCTTCACGCATGCCGAGACGCTGAACGAGTTCCGCCGCATCCTCACGTTGTGCGACTTCATCTACCTGATCCCGGTGCCCCTCGGTGTGAGCGCGTATGCGAAGAGCGGCAACGCCGACACGCCTGGTTTCCATGCCCGGTCGTTTGCCGGCGGCATGTTTTTCGGCGACCAGTGGGTCTACTTCGCGTTCATCATCAACTGGTATGCCGAGAGTCAGGCCGATCAACCCACGGTCGACGCCTTCTACTCGGCGATCAACGCGTCGCTCTCGGTCGTCAAGGACGCGCTGTCGAAAGACTGACCACACGACAGCGGATGCGCCGTGTCGCCGGCCGATCAGCGAGACCCGCCGCTCGCGCGCTGCATGATGTCGAGCGCGGCGCGCAAGTCGTCGATCCCGAGCTGTCCGGGCGCGGAGCTCGCGGCACCGACGGCGAACGTCAGCGCCGATCCGAACGCCGCGCCGGCGATGCGCGACAGCGTGCCGAGCGGGCCCATCGCCATGCTGATGAGTGGAATCGGCAGCGATCGATGCGCCTGCCAGGTCGCGTCCAGCAGCCGCAACACGTCGCTCGGGTCGCTCGGCATGACGGCCACCTTCGCGACGTCCGCGCCGTCGCGTGCGGCCTGCGCGAATTTTTCGAGCAGCACGGCATTGGCGGGAGTCGCGGCGAAATCATGGTACGACGCGATCAGCGCAACGTCGTTCGCATGCGCCGCTTCGCGCACACGGGTCATGCTCGCCGGCCCGTGCGCCATCTCCCAATCGGCCAGGTCGATGCAGCGCGCTGCGCAGACCGCCTCGTAGAGGTCGACGGCCTCGTCGCCGACGAGCGAGGTCTTCGCGCCGCCCTCGCGCTCCGAGCGTCGGGTAAAGACGAGCGGCATTTCCGGCGCCTGCGACTTGATGCGTCGCGCGACGTCGATGACAGCATCGGTGTCGCCGATGTCCGCGAAGTGATCGACGCGCCATTCGACGATATCGGGCGACTTCCGCAGTACCGTCGCGAGTTCGGCGAGAATCTCATTCGCGGTGCGCCCGACGAATGGCGTGCAAATCGCCGGTACGCGACCCTGTGCGATCGCTGCTCCCCGTACGGTAATCGGCTTCGCGAGCTTCATCGGTTGCATGCATCGGTCGTCGCCAAGCGGCGCACGGCTGTCAATTATGTCAGGAAGCGCCCGGGAACCGCTTTTGCCGCTTCGCCAATTCAGGTATGAAGCGACGAAGGTGCCTGCGACGGAGATCGGGTCGATGTCGATGATTGCTGCACGCGTTGCTGCCTTGCTCGTGGCCACGTGCGTCGTGGCGTCCGCTTCGATCGCGCAGATCGCGCAGCCGACAGAGCCTGCGCCGTCCACTTCGCAGGCCGAGCGAAGGATCATCGCCCGCGCGTACCAGGAGGCGCGCGACCTTCGCGACACCGATCCTGCGCGCTACGTCACCGAGACGGAAACGTACCTCGAGCGTGGCGAGCGTCTGGCCCAGGCCGACCCGGGCTCCCGCGAAACGCAGCTTTTGCGACGCGACCTCGCCGACGCCGCGCATCACGCCGGATCGTTTGCGCGGCTCACGCTGCACGATGCGCAGCGCGCCCTCCGCCTCTATCGCCGCGCGCTTGCGCTTCGCGCCGCGTTGCAAGGACCGGAAAGGCTCGGCGCAGGGACGCACATGGCGATCGCGGACACACTGCGCTTCGATGCGAAGAACACGGCCGAAGCGCTCGGCGAATATCGAACGCTGCTCGGCCTGATCGAGCCACTCGACCTGCGCGACGAGGACTCGAACAGCGCGATCATGCGCGCCATCATGCAGTGGGCGCGCGCCGAGATCGCCTATCTTGGAAATGGACGGCGCTTTCTCGGCACCGTCCCGATGGAAACGGTGGTAACGCTCGCGCTCGCGATCGACCTCGGCACGCAGGGGCTTGCGGCCGACGACCGTCCGCTCGAGGCAATCGATCGCATGTTGATCGTGCGCATCCCTTCAGGCACCGAGCGGGAAGCCTTCGCGGCGCAACTCGAAGCGCTGTCGCCGTCGCAGTCGCGGGTGCTTTCGACGTTCAACTACCTGCCGGTACTCGGCACTCCGGAGCGGATCGATCGCTACCTGCGCAGGCACGACCCGACGGGTTTCGTGACCCGGGGCGCGTTCGCCGCGCTGAAGATGATCGAGCAGGAAGGCAAGGGCAACCACGTCGGCATGCACGTGCACTCGTGGTCGGCGACGGATCGAGCGCTGATGCGAAACGCCGAGCGCGTGGCGCTTACGAAGTGAGCGAAACCGTTACGCAGCTTGACCGAACGCGCTGCCGCGCGGCTCGATCAGGCACCGTGGTCGAGCTCGCCCGCCATTGCACTTCTCGGCGCGCGTTGCAGCAGATCGCGACCGAGCTCCGCCGCAAGCGTATCGACGCTGACCGGCTTCACGAAATACCGGTCGAATTTGGCGCCGCTCATGCGCAGCGGATCCCGCGGCTCGCCCCACCCGGTGAGCGCGTAAAGCAGAAGCTTTCCCGCCCACGCACGTTCGCGCAGCGTTCGAGCGGCCGCATAGCCGTCGACCTTCGGCATCTGGATGTCGAGAATGACGACGTCAGGCTGAACCTGCTCGGCAACGGCGATCGCCGATTCCCCGTCATGCGCCGAGAACGTTTCGTGGCCCATCAGCTCGAGCAGCGACGCCAGCGTCGACGCGGCATCGCGATCGTCGTCGGCGATCAGTATCCGCGCGGCCGTCTGTTCGCCCCGTCGATCGGTCGTCGGCGCGGCGGTCTTCGCGGGCGGATCGCATAGCGGCAATTCGACGACGAACGTGCTTCCGCGACCGGGCCCGTCGCTTCGCGCGTGAATCTTTCCTCCGTGCAGGTCGATCAGGCGTCGCGCGACCGAGAGCCCGAGGCCGAGTCCCTCGGGAAAGGTCGATGCGTCCGCCGACGCCTGCACGTAGGGCTCGAAAATGCGCTCGAGCTGATCGGGTGCGAGACCGATGCCGTTGTCCGTCACGCTGATGCGAACGCCCGCGCTGCCATTGCGCGGGCTGCGCTCGGCGACGACCGCGATACGGCCGCCCTTTCCGGTGAACTTCGAGGCGTTCAGCAGCAGGTTCGCGAGCACCTGGGCAATGCGAACAGGGTCGCCGTCGATGTAAAGCGTTTCGCCGGGGACCCGGACGTCGATCGTCTGCGCCTTCGTCGTCAGGTTCTGCGCGACAGCGCCCACCGCATCGTCGATGGCCGCCTGCAACTCCACGCACGAGCGCTGCAGGACCATCTTGCCTTCGTTCAGCCGATGGACGTCGAGAAGATCGTCGACCAGCCGCACCAGCGTTTCGCTCTGCCGCTTGATGACGCCGAGCGCTGCGCGGTCGCCCGGCGCGAGATCCGATCGCGCCAGGATCGCGCCTGCGTTGCGAATCGAGCCGAGCGGATTGCGCAGCTCGTGCGCGAGCACGGCCAGGAAGTGATCGTTGCGTCGTGCGCGCTCCTGCATCGCGCGATGGCGCTCGCGCTCGGTCATGTCTTCGACGATCAGCGTCATCGCATCGACGCCGTCGACGCGCTCGGCCGCGATTCGCAGCGGAAGCGACGACTCATCTTCTCGCGTCAACGTGAGCTCGACCGTTGCACCGTTGCCGTCGGCGAGCAGCGGATCGGCCGCCGCCGTCCCGAGCACCGCATGCAGGCGTTGGCCCAGAAGGGATTCGCGCGGCTTGCCGACCATTGCTGCGAAGCGCTCGTTCGCATAGAGAACGTCGCCGTCCGAGGAGACTGTCACCGCGCCCTGCTGCATGCGGTCGACGAGTGCGCGATACGGACGCTGCGCCTCGGCGAGGAGCATCACGTGCTCGCCGCCGACGACGACACCGTCGACATTGCCGCTTGCGATGGCCTGCATCGCATGCGCGGCATCGTCGCGCTCGCCCGCGCCGTCGTCGAGGATCAGCAGCGACGCAAAGCCATGACCGACCGCCACCGCATGAGCGCGAGCGGCGATGAAATCGCCGCCCGCGTGCAGCAGGTCGATTCGGACCGACGAATCGGGCTCGCTGGCCGCGAGGAAGCGTTCGAACTCCTCGCGGCAATCCAATGCGACGAACTCCAGCATCGAGGCTGAGAACAGCCGCACCAGTGCGCGGCCGACGAGCTCGCCGAACCGATGATTCGCATAGAGAATCGTGCCGTCGCGCGACACGGTAACGACGCTGTGCGGAAGGTGCTCGATCAGCGGATGCGGCGCGGCCGCGCTCCCCTGCAGGAGGACCACCCGTTGCGAATGGGCGCCGACGACGAAGCCGTCCACCTGCTCGGCAATGATCGCCCGTCGCATCTCCTCGGCGCTTTCGAGCCGCTCGCGCAGCCGGGCGATCTCGTCGTCGAGCCTGCCCTGCGAATCGGCACCCATCGCGGCCCCTGCTACTGGCTGCGCGAGCGTAGCTGCAATCCGACCAGCGTGCGCTCGGTATCCGACAGGTCGCCGATGATCTTGCGCAACGGTTGCGGAAGCTTTCGCACGAGCGTCGGGATTGCGACGATCTGATCCTCCTTCGCAAGGCGCGGGTTGCGCATCAGATCGACGATTTCGATCTGATACCGGCCGGGCATGTGCTCCTCGCAGATGCGCTTCAGATTGTTGAATGCGAGGACCGACTTGGGTGTCTGCCCGGCGGTATAAAGCCGCAGTTCCCACTGTTCCGGCGTCGCCGCTGATGCTTCGTCCGCCTCGGCGCTCGCGTCACGGCCGTTGCTGTCTTCGTTGCTCATTCTGATTCCTTGCTGCGCCGTTGCACGGCCGCGCGTCGATCCTGCTCGATTGTATCGGTTGCCAGCGTGTACTGCCGAGTCTGCACACCGATTTCCTCGTCGAGGGTGCTCGCTTCCTGCTGCAACGCATCGATCTGGGCCTGCAGCACAGCGCGCCGGGTTGCGAGCTCCCGCTGCCGACGCTGTTGCTCCTGCTCGCGCGCGACCGCCGCCGCCTTTTCCCGTGCTTCCTGGGACGCGCGCAGCGACCCGGTGAGCACGCCTTCCGGACCTGCGTAGACCTCGAGCAGGTCGATGCCGCGCGACGTAATCACGAACTCGCGGATCTGGTTCGAATGATGCATGCCGCGCGACTTGATCACGTACAGGCCGCGATTGCGTTCGCCACCCGCCTCGATGTCGCGCAGCACCAACCAGGTGTCGATCAGCGACGACACGCCAACCTCCGTGGCTTCGAGCGCCCCTCCGCTCGCCGTCAGGTTGACGAACATGGCCGTGATGCCGTGCGTCTTGAGGAAGTCGATCAACCGCAAAAGCATCGCCGATGCATCGACCGTGTTTCCGAGGTTGCTGATCGGGTCGATCACGATGGCGCTCGGCCTGAATTCGCTGACGAGGCGATGGATCTGCGCGAGGTGCATCTCGACTCCGTGCAGCGACGGTCGCGCCGCCTCGAGTCGCAGACGACCGGCGTCGACGTGGGCTTGCAGGTCGATGCCGACCGAACGCATGTTGCGTATGATCTGGTCGGGCGATTCCTCGAACGCGAGATAGAGGCAGCGTTCGCCCCGGCGGCACGTCGCGTCGGCGAAATGCGCGGAGATAGTCGTCTTGCCGGAGCCGGCCGTACCCGAGACGAGGATCGACGAGCCACGGTAGAAACCACCGCCACCGAGCATGTTGTCGAGGCGACCGATGCCGGTGCTCACGCGCTCGTTGCTTACGCGGTGGTCGAGCCCGAGCGACGTGATCGGAAGGACAGAGATCCCCTGCGCATCGATGAGGAACGGGTACTCGTTGGTGCCGTGCACCGTGCCGCGATACTTGACGACGCGGAGCCGCCGCGTGGAAATCTGCGCGTCGACGCGATGATCGAGCAGGATCACGCAGTCCGAGACATACTCCTCGAGTCCCTGCCGCGTCAGCGTGCCGTCACCCCGTTCGCCGGTGATGACGACCGTGAGGTTGCGGTCCTTGAGCCAGCGAAACAGCCGCCGCAGCTCGGAGCGCAACAGCGCCATGTTCGAGAAGCCGCTGAACAGCGACTCGATCGTGTCGAGCACGACGCGTTTCGCGCCGACGGAGTCGATGGCGAGCGCGAGCCGCACGAAAAGACCTTCGAGGTCGTACTCGCCGGTTTCCTCGATCTCGCGCCGGTCGATATGGACGTAATCGAACGCAAGCCTGCCCTGCTGCACGAGTGCTTCGACGTCGAACCCGAGCGAGCGCACGTTCTGCGCCAGCTCTTCCTCGGATTCCTCGAACGTGACGTACACGCCCGGCTCGTCGAACTGCGTTACGCCGCGGACCAGGAATTCCATCGCGAGCAACGTCTTGCCGCAGCCGGCGGCGCCGCAGACGAGGGTGGGCCGTCCGCGAGGCAGGCCGCCGAAGGTGATTTCATCGAGGCCGGCGATGCCCGTCGGAGATTTCGGCAGGTTGCGATCGGGGGATCGCTCCGCATCGCGTCCCGGCGGAGCGGCTGCGGAGGCTTGCGCGCGGGCGTTCATCGAGAGGCGGTCGCAGGAGAAAGCGGCGATTTTAACCGACAGCCGTCGCGGATTCTCGACGTCCACGCGAGCGATCTTGAACAAGCATCATACAGGCGAGTGCTGGAGCGTGGCGAGCTGGTCGCGTAGTTCGGAAACCTCCTCGCGCAGATCGACGAACGCGGCCCGCTCGTATGCGGCCACTGCGCGCCGTGCGTGCTCGGCGAGCATGTCCCGCTCGTCCTCGTCGATGTCGTTGCCGTCCACGTGCGGACCGAACAACGCAATCCCGATGTCGCCGAGCACGGCCGACTGGATCGGCACCGCGATCGAGGGCTCGCGCAGGTTCGCCTCGACCTGCGACTCGTCCCACGCGTCGCGCGGCAACCGGACCGGCATGCGGCGCTCGAGCGCGCTCAGCACGAGCGCATCCCGGTCGGGCGCGAGTTCGGCCTGGGCCGAGTCATCCCAGCCGACCGCGCAGGTCCGTCGATATGTCCCGTCCTGCCGCCGGAACAGTGCGCCGGACGAAAGCGCGAGCGCCTCGACGGCATCCACGACGAGCAATCGGTCGATGACGTCCGGACGCCGGGCGGCGAGCATCGCTTCGTCCGTTGTCGCGAGTTCGCGTCCCGCGCGGTGAAAGCGGCGATTGAGAAGGCGGTCGACGAGGTGGACGCCAAGTTCGTGCAGCCGGTGCAGCAGCACGAGCGCGATGGGCGCCACGACGAGAAGCCAGACCCATTCGGGAATGCGCACGGCATCCTGATAGTGTGCGAGCAACTCGTGCAGATTGACGATCGGTATGCCGACGGCGAGCGAGAGAAGCGTCAGGATCGTGCCGCGACGCAGCGGAATCGTGACGCTGATCACGCGCCGGTGCAGGACGGCGACCGACACGAAATACGCCAGCACGCCGTGCAGCAGGTAGAGCAGCCCGATCGCCGAGTCGGGCAGCGACAACGCGAACGGTCGCTGCAGCATCGACGTCGATTGCGCGATTTCGGCAAAGATGAAGGCCGGCAAACCGATCGCACAGCCGCTGATCACCCAGGTGACGCGCTGGCGGTCGAGCAGCGGCAGCGTGCGGCGACGCTGGACGAGCACGAATACGATGACTGCATCGACGACATAACCGAGCAGGAGCGCGGTGGTGCTCAATGCCTCGGTGCGCAAGCCGAAGGCGTTCGCATAGCTCGCGAGCCATAGCGCGCCGATCGTGGCGCCCATCGCCCAGGCCATCCGTTCATAGCGTGCGAGCGAAGGACTCGGAACGTCGTTGGGAAAGCGCAGCGCGAACACCAGCAATCCTGCATACCCTGCGCCGTGCACGAAGGCCTCGCCAATCTCCTGCAGCAGGATCGCTGCAGGCCACGGCTCGAGCAGCGCGTAATAGGCGAAGGTCTGTCCCGGGTTGAACCACATCACGTAAACGAAGAAGCCCCACGTCATCGTGCCGGGCGCAATCCAGACGAGCCTTGCTGCGGCAAGGATCACGATGATGCCCACGAGCGTATCGGCGAACAGCACGAGGCGGTCCAGAAAACCGCGCGTCGTCCGCGTTGGCTGCAGATGGACGACTTTCGACGCACCGCCGCCGGCGGGCGCGACGACGAGATCGATTGCATGATCCATGCGCACGACGTGCGGGCCGCCGAGGCCGCCGATCACCGCAAGCAGGTCGCGGCACGCGGGCGTCGCAATCGGAATGCAACGCATCGCGCGCAGATCGACACGATCGCCGACGGCGATGCCGGCGGCCGCGGCGGGCGAGCGCGACGGCGTCTCGAACGAGCCGGCGACATCGACGATGACGCCGTCGTTGTTCACGACAAGCCCGAACGAGCCGAACGAGCCGAACACGCGATAGAAGTCCGGCGCGATCATCGCGATCGCCCACGTCGCGAGCACGAGCAGCAGCACGCGGCCGCGATCGATGCCCCGCGACGCGGGCGCAACCGCCGACCGCTCGCCGGCGATGGCCGTCATCGCGGCTCCCTGCGCTCCTCGTGGTCGTCGCCGTCGCGGTGAACGAGCGCGACGTGCTCGAACGGGTTCGCGAGCAGGTGCACGATCACGAGCAGCGCGTACACGTACAGTGCGGCGTGGGTGTTGTAGAACGCGACGACCATCGACGTGATCGGCACCATCGAGAAGAGCAGCGCGCGCCGCTCGAACATCGCGGCGATCCGCGGCGTGAATTCGCCGGTGGCGAGCACCGGGTGCCGCGCGAGATAGCGAGTGTGCGCGAACGCGACGACGGATAGCGCAAGCAGCGTTGCTCCGTAGATCTCGCAGGGCAGCGTCAAGTCCTTGTGATCGCCGACGAGATCGGTCGCGAACGGCAGGAAGCTCACGAGCAGCAGGTAGAGCATGTTGATCCAGATCATCGGGCGGTTGATCGCCCGGACGAACTGGAACTGCAGGTGATGGCCGATCCAGTACATCGCCGTGACGGCGAAGCTCAGCACGTAGATGATGAAATGGCGCTCGAGCGACACGAGCCGTGCCCACAGTGCGTGGTCGCTCGAATAGACGATGTTCTCGGGCAGCTTGAGGTCGAGGACGAGCAGCGTCATCGCAACGGCGAAGATGCCGTCGACCAGCGCCTCCAGGCGCTGCTTGCCGAGCCCACCTTCGATGATGCTTGCCACGGCCGCCCGCGACGCCCGCTCAGCCGCCCTTCTTCACCGTCCGTACGCGAAGCGTCGGCATCGCCGCGATCACCTTCGCGCCGGCGACGCAGTCGACGAAATAGCGCTTGCGCCCTTCGATCTCCTCTTCGACCAATCCGTGAATGTCGGTGTCGAAGCCGGGGAAGCGATCGTTGAAGTCGCGCGCGAACTGCAGATACTTGACAATCTGCCGGTTGAACCGCTCGCCGGGAATCAGCAGCGGAATGCCCGGCGGATACGGCGTCAGCAGGACGCTCGTGACGCGCCCCTCGAGATCGTCGATCTCGACGCGCTCGATCTCGCGGTGCGCCATCCGCGCGAACGCGTCGGCGGGCTTCATTGCCGGCTCGAGGTTCGACAGGTACATCTCGGTCGTCAGGCGTCCGATGTCGTTCGCACGATAGATGCCGTGGATGCTGTCGCAAAGATCGCGCAAGCCGATCTTCTCGTAGCGCGGGTACGCCTGCACGAACTCGGGCAGCACGCGCCACAACGGCTGGTTCGCGTCGTAGTCCGACTTGAACTGCTGGAGCGCAGTGAGCAGCGTGTTCCAGCGCCCCTTCGTGATGCCGATCGTGAACATGATGAAGAACGAATAGAGCCCGGTCTTCTCGACGATGACGCCGTGCTCGGCGAGATACTTCGTGACGATCGCGGCCGGAATGCCCTGCTCGGCGAAATCGCCCGTCACGTCGAGCCCCGGCGTCAGCACCGTCGCCTTGATCGGGTCGAGCATGTTGAAACCGGGTGCGAGGTCGCCGAAGCCGTGCCACTTGTCGCCGGCGCGGATCATCCAGTCGTCGCGATCGCCGATGCCTTCCTCGGCGAGGTTCTCCGGACCCCAGACCTTGAACCACCACGACTCGCCGTACTCGAGGTCGACCTTGCGCATCGCACGGCGGAAGTCGAGCGCCTCCACGATCGATTCCTCGACGAGCGCCGTGCCGCCGGGCGGCTCCATCATCGCGGCCGCCACGTCACACGAGGCGATGATCGCGTACTGCGGCGACGTCGACGAATGCATCAGGTACGCCTCGTTGAAGCGATAGCGGTCGAGCTGCCGCGTCTCGCTGTACTGGACGAGGATCTGCGACGCCTGCGACAGCGCCGCGAGGAGCTTGTGCGTCGACTGCGTCGAGAAGATCAGCGCATCCTTCGAGCGCGGCCGATCCTTGCCGATCGCGTGCATGCCCCGATAGAAGTCGTGGAACGCCGCGTGCGGCAGCCACGCCTCGTCGAAGTGCAGCGTGTCGATCTTCGTCGACAACAGATCCTTGATCGTATCGGCGTTGTAGAGCACGCCGTCGTAGGTGCTCTGCGTCAGCGTCAGGATCCGGGGCTTCGTCTTCACGTGCCGGGCGAACGGATGCGCGCGAATCTTCTTCTCGATGTTCTCCCAGCGGAACTCCTCCATCGGGATCGGGCCGATCAGGCCCATGTTGTTGCGCGTCGGCGTCAGGAACACCGGAATGGCGCCGGTCATCGTGATCGCGTGCAGCACCGACTTGTGGCAGTTGCGGTCGACGACGACGATGTCGCCCGGCGCGACCGTCGCGTGCCAGACCATCTTGTTCGACGTCGATGTGCCATTCGTGACGAAGAACAGCTCGTCGGTGTTGAAGATGCGTGCGGCGTTGCGCTCCGACGCGGCGACCGGTCCGGAGTGATCGAGCAGCTGGCCGAGTTCGTCCACCGAGTTGCAGACGTCGGCGCGCAGAAGGTTCTCGCCGAAGAACTGGTGGAACATCTGGCCGACCGGGCTCTTCAGGAATGCGACGCCGCCCGAATGGCCCGGGCAATGCCACGAGTACGAGCCGTCGTTCGCATAGTGGACGAGCGCCCGGAAGAACGGCGGCGCGAGGCTGTCGAGATACGTCCGCGCCTCGCGCAGGATGTAGCGCGCGACGAACTCGGGCGTGTCCTCGTACATGTGGATGAAGCCGTTCAGCTGCCGCAGGATGTCGTTCGGGATGTGCCGCGACGTCCGCGTCTCGCCGTGCAGGAACACCGGGATCTCGGAATTGCGGAAACGGATCTCCTCGACAA
>JAICLP010000439.1 GCA_025925475.1 Burkholderiales bacterium
CTGACGCCGAACGGCCGTCTCTTCGCCGTCGTCGGCGAGAGGCCCGCGATGCGCGCACGTCTCGTCCACGCCGAGGCGCCGGGTGCGTTCGTGACGACGGATCTCTTCGAGACGGTGATCGCGCCGCTCGTCAACGCGGCGACGCCGGCGCGATTCGAATTCTGATGCGTCGCCGCGTACCCTGCGACCCGCGCGCCGGGGCGCCCGCCGCGCGCAGCGCGCCAACCAAGACCTTCGAAACGACATGATGCGCAGAACGACGCTTGCCCTCGCGTGCCTCGCCGCGCTCGCCGCCTCCAGCCTCGCCTGCGCCGAAGACCTGATGGACGTCTATCGCTCGGCGCAGGAGCACGACCCGACGGTCGCCGCCGCGCGCGCGAACTGGGAGGCGACGCAGGAGCGCGTGCCGCAGGCGCGTGCCGGCCTGCTGCCCAACGTCACGGCATCGGTGAGCGCGAACGGCAACTACTTCGGCGCCGACGCCGACAGCGACCCGCACACCAGGGTCGATCGCAGCTTCGGGCTCGGCGGCCTCACCGTCTCGGCGTCGCAGCCGCTCTATCGCTACGCGAATACCGTGGCGTACAGCGAGGCGGTTCAGCAGGTGAGACAGGCCGACTACACGCTCGCGTCGGCGAAGCAGGACCTGATCCTGCGCGTCGCGCAGGCGTATTTCGACGTGCTGCTCGCGCAGTTCACGATCGAGCTCGCCGAAAGCCAGAAGGCCGCGGTCTCCGAGCAGCTCGCGCAGGCGAAACGCAACTTCGAAGTCGGCGTCGCGACGATCACCGACACCAACGAGGCGCAGGCGAAGTACGACGCGATCGTCGCGCAGGAGATCGGCGCGCGCAACGACCTCGAGAACAAGCGCACGGCGTTGCGCGCGATCATCGGGCGCGCACCGGGCGAACTTAAGCCGCTCGGTCCCGGCTTCGAGCCGATGGTGCCGTCGCCCGACTCGCCCGATGCATGGGTCGAGCGCGCGCTCGGCGACAACCTGAACGTGCGCATCGCGCAGTACAACGCCGACATCGCGACGCTCGAGATCGAGCGCCAGCGCGCGGGCAAGCTGCCGACCGTCGATCTCGTCGCGAGCGTGAACGCGCAGGCATTCAACGCGACCGTCAATTCACCGTTCGCCGGCAACCAGCGGCAGGCGACGATCGGCGTCGCGATCAACATGCCGCTCTACCAGGGGGGCTTCGTCGAGTCGAAAGTACGCGAGGCGTACGCGCTCCAGGATGCAGCGCGCTACAACCTCGAAGTGGCGCGGCGCAACGCGCTGTTCGCCGCACAAACCGGCTTCAGTGGCGTGACGAGCGCGGCCGCGTCGGTGAAGGCGTTCGAGCAGGCACTGGTTTCGGCGCAGACGGCGTACGAGTCGAACAAGACCGGGCAGGAAGTCGGCGTGCGCACGAACCTCGATGTGCTGAACACGCAGCAGAACGTGTTCCAGGCGCGGCACGACCTCGCGCAGGCGTACTTCAACTACCTGCTCGGCGTGCTGCGGTTGAAGTCTGCGGTGGGGGCGCTCGATACGGGGGATCTGGAGGACGTGAATCGGCGTTTGAGGGGCTAGGGACGCGCCTCGTCCTTGTCCGCTGATCCCTCGTCGCTGATCCGGACGCCCAACCAGTCCCACAATCGATCCACGGCCCCCCGGTGCGCCGCGACGAACGCCATCGCGCGTTCGCGCATCGCGGTTCTCGCGGAGTCGTCGTCGAGAAGTCCGCGCGCGACAGCGAACACCTCGTCCGCATCGCCTACGCGCCGTGCGGCGCCGGCCGCAATCGCCGCGTCGCTCGCCGCCGCGGAGTTGAACGTGTGCGGGCCGATCAGCGTCGGCGC
>JAICLP010000427.1 GCA_025925475.1 Burkholderiales bacterium
AGAACCAGAACCACGAGATGCCGAGCATCGAGCGCCACACGACGATGTTCTCGCGCGCGATGCCGATGTTGCGCCACGTTTCGCTGACCGGGTTCGGATTGATCGCGAGATCGGGCGCAACCGCCGGCGTAGGGGGTATGCGCGTGCTCGCAAGCCAGCCGGCAACGGCAATCGCAATGCCGAGCAAACCCGCAGCGACCGGGCCCCCGGGCTTGATTGCGACGACGACACCGCCCGCGATCGTGCCGAGCAGGATGGCGACGAACGTGCCCGCTTCGACGAGACCGTTGCCCCCGACGAGCTCCTGCTGCGTCAGATGCTGCGGCAGGATCGCGTATTTGACCGGGCCGAACAGCGTCGAATGCACGCCGAGCAGCGCGAGGGCGGCGAACAGCAGCGCGACGCTCGACCACAGGAAGCCCGCGAGCCCGACGAGCATGATCACCATCTCGAGCAGCTTCACGAGACGGATCAGTCGCGATTTCTCGTACTTGTCGGCGAGCTGGCCCGACGTCGCCGACAGCAACATGAACGGCAGGATGAACACCGCGCCGATCAAATTGACGAGCGTTCCCGCGTCGAGCGCGAGGCTGCCGGCGGCCTCGAACGTGACGAAGACGACAAACGCGTTCTTGAAGACGTTGTCGTTCGCCGCACCGAGGAACTGCGTCCAGAAGAACGGGGCGAAGCGCCGCTCGCGCAGGAGCGCGTACTGGCTGCGCGGCTTCGCCGTCGGGAGAGGGTGCTGCGCCATGCGTGCCGCGCATTCTCGCGGGCCGCCGATGCGGGCGCAAGCCGACGCAAGGTTTCGCGCCGGCCATGGAGAAACGCGGGACTCGCCTGGGCGAGCCCCGCGCGGTTACGCCGCGCCCGGCCCGTCGCCCTCGATCGGGCAGTAGCGCGACAGCCACATGCTGACGTCGACGCCGCTGTCGAAGCGGGCATCGAGCCATTCGCGATAGCCGAGCAGGTGGCCGAGCGGGGCCTCGGCCTCGAGGACGAAGGCTTCCGGACGCCGGTCGAGCCGGGCAATCGTCGCCCGGCGCCGGCTCAGATCCTTCTGCACGTCCGCGAGGTGCCGCGAGGGCCCGCTCACCAGCACGTTCATGAACGGCTCGAGCACCGGCGCACCGTGTGCGTAGCGAACCGACGGCGGCTCGACGACGACGCCATCGCCGTAGCGGCGGCGCAGCGCTTCGACCGGCGCGCGCAAGCCGCCCTCGGTCCGGGCCAGCACACGCAGGCACTTCGGCTCGGCCACCAGCAGCGCGCCGTCGTCGATGTACCAATGCTGCCGCCAGATCTCCTGCAGCAGTTGCGCCTGCACGTCGGGTTCGCTGCCGCGCACGCTCTGCTCGATCGGACATTCCGGATGCAGCATCGAAGAGCCACGCCGGAATTCGGTGCGCGCCGCGAGCCGGGAGACGAGGCGCGACATCATGCCTGCCTCCGCGCGGGGTGCACCGCGACGACGTGCAATTCGTCGATCTCGGCATCGGGCAGCGCCACGGGCACGCGCGCGCCGGCGCGGCGTCCGAGCAGCGCACGCGCCACCGGCGCGAACACCGACACGCGCGCCTTCGACGCATCGGCGGCGGCCGGATGCACGAGCCGCACCGTGCGCGCCTGGCCGCGCGGCAGCTCGACATACGTCACTTCGGCATCGAGCCCGATGACGTCGTGCGCAAGCGCGTGCGGCACGAGCGTCGCGGTTTCAAGCATGTCGGCCAGTTCGAGGACGGCGTCCGGTGCTGCCGGCTCGCGCGTTGAAAGCGTCGCGAGCACGGCCGACAGCGTCGCTGCGTCGTTCATCGAAATCATCAGTTCGTTGCGATCGACCACGATTACCTCCCGATCAAGGCGATGAGAATCGGATCGCGAAGCCGCTGGGCTGCGCGATCGCATGAGCGTCGAAGGATCCCGGTAGTCGGTGGCGCCGGGTGGCGCCGCCCTGAGTGACTACCGGGCGTCGCCGAGACAGGCGAGCGTTCCGCGGTCGGTGCGGCGGGTCGAGAGCAGTTGTG
>JAICLP010000399.1 GCA_025925475.1 Burkholderiales bacterium
GACCGAAGATGCCGTGTCGATGATCGTCAACGGCTTCTGCAAGGAAGTATTCAAGGAGTTGCCGATGGAGTTCGCCGTCGAGGCACAGAAACTGCTCGGCGTGAGTCTGGAAGGTTCGGTCGGATGATGAGCGCTGCAGAGCCGCCTCGAAGCGCGAATTCCGCCCCCTCGGGGGGCAGCGCAGCGGCGAAGCCGCAAGCGTGGGGGGACCCTACTCTGCTCGAAGTTCGCAACCTCTCGGTCAGCGTCGACGACAAGCCGATCCTGCGCGGCGTCGACTTGACCGTCAACGCCGGCGAAGTGCACGCGATCATGGGACCGAACGGCTCCGGCAAGAGCACGCTCGCGCAGGTGCTCGCCGGCCGCGAGACCTTCCACGTGACCAGCGGCGAAGTGCGCTACGACGGTCGCGACCTTCTGTCGCTGTTGCCCGAGGAGCGTGCGCGCGAAGGCGTGTTCCTCGCGTTCCAGTATCCGGTCGAGATACCCGGCGTCAGCAACGTCTATCTGCTGAAGGCCGCCGTGAACAGCGTCCGCCGCCATCGCGGCCTGCCCGAGCTCGACGCGATGGATTTCCTCGCGCTGATCCGCGACAGGATGAAGCTGATGGACATGCGCGACGAGCTGCTGTATCGCGCGGTCAACGAAGGCTTCTCGGGTGGCGAGAAGAAACGCAACGAGATCCTGCAGATGGCGCTGCTCGAGCCCCGGCTCGCAATCCTCGACGAGACCGATTCTGGCCTCGACATCGACGCGCTGCAAGTCGTTGCCAACGGCATCAACGCATTGCGCGGTCCCGAGCGCGCGATGATCCTCGTCACCCACTACCAGCGCCTGCTCGACTACGTCGTGCCCGACTTCGTGCACGTGCTGTCGCACGGGCGCATCGTCAAATCGGGCGGCAAGGACCTGGCGCTCGAGCTCGAGCGGCGCGGTTACGGCTGGCTCGACGATGCTTCGGCGTCACCTGCGGCATCATGACCGCCGAATCGATCGACCGCTTCGTCGCCGATTTCAACGCGCATGCCGCGGCGCTGCCCGGTGCGCGTATCCCGTGGATTGCGAGTCTGCGCCGCGATGCGATCGAGCGCTTCGCCGACCATGGACTGCCCACGTCGCGCGACGAGGACTGGAAGTACACGAGCGTCGCACCGCTCGCGCGGCGGCCTTTCGTACTCGTGGCGCCGAAGGCGTATGCCAGCGTCGACGTGGGCTCGTATCTCCTCGCCGGCGTCGAATCGCATCGCCTCGTCTTCATCGACGGCCGTTACGCGCCGGCGCTATCGGACATCGGCGCGTTACCGGCCGGCGTCACGCTCGGAACCCTCGCCGACGCACTCGACGCCACGCCCGACGCGCTCGAGCCGTTCCTCCGCGACGATCGCCGGCACACAATCTTTGCCACGCTGAACACTGCGTTCATGGCCGACGGCGTGTACCTGCGCGTTGCGCCCGGTGTCGCGCTGAACCAACCGGTCCACGCCCTTTTCGTCTCGACAGCGATCGATACGGCGATCCATCCGCGCAACCTGATCGTCGCCGGCGAGCGTGCGCAAGCGACGCTGATCGAGCAGTACGTCGGTCTCGACGATGCCGCATCGCTCACGAACGCGGTGACGCAGATTTTCGCCGGTGCCGACGCGTCGATCGTGCATTACAAGCTGCAGCAGGAGAATGCGCGAGCGCTGCACATGGCCGGCATCCATGTGTCCCAGGCCAGGGCGAGCCGCTTCGCGTCGCATTCGATCGCGCTCGGTGCGGGGCTTTCGCGGCAGGACGTCACGACCGCGTTCGACGCGGAAGGCTGCGATGCCGAGTTGAACGGCCTCTTCGTCGCCGGCGGCCGCCAGCACGTCGATCACCACACGCGAATCGATCACGCACACCCGCACGGCAGAAGCCGCGAGCTCTACAAGGGCGTGCTCGACGGCGGCGCACGCGGCGTCTTCAACGGCAAGGTCGTCGTGCATCAGGGTGCCCAGCGGACCGACGCGCATCTGGCGAGCCACAACCTGCTGCTGTCGAAGATGGCCGAAATCGACACCAAGCCCGAGCTCACGATCGACGCCGACGACGTGAAATGCGCGCACGGCGCGACCGTCGGCCAGCTGGACGACAATGCGCTGTTCTACCTTCGCGCCCGTGGCGTCGACGAGCCGATGGCACGCGCGCTCCTGACCTATGCGTTCGCGCACGACGTGATCGAACGCGTGCGCGTCGCATCGCTGCGCAACGTCGTCGAGCGTGCGCTGTTCGCGCGGCTGCCCGAGGGCGAGCGCATCAAGGAACTCGGATGAACATCCCCCCACGCTTGCTGCCCCCCGCGGGGGCGCGGCCGGTCGCTTGGGACGGCCCGGCGCGACCGACATGAAAATGGAACGCGAAGTGCTCGCGAAGCCGGCCGATACGGCGCTCGACGTCGCGCGGCTGCGGGCCGACTTCCCGATCCTCGCCGAGCGCGTCAATGGGCATTCGCTCGTCTATCTCGACAA
>JAICLP010000214.1 GCA_025925475.1 Burkholderiales bacterium
CTCGGGCGCGGTGATCGCCGCGATCATGGAGCCGCTGCTGACGTTCGACTACCTCGCACGGCCGGTGAAAGTCGTGCCGCTCACCGCCGAAGCGCTTCCCGAAGTGGGCGATGCCGGCAGGCGCTACACGTTCAAGCTGAAGAAGGGCATCTACTTCGCGAGCGATCCGGCGTTCAACGGCAGGCGGCGCGAGCTGACGGCCGCCGATTACGCGTACGCGATCAAGCGCCTCGTCGATCCGAAGAATCGCTCGCCGAACGCGTTCTACGTCGCAGGCAAGATCGTCGGCCTCGATGCACTTGCGGCGAAGGCGAAGCAGAACGGCGACCGCTTCGACTATGCGGCGCGGGTCGCAGGACTCGAGACGCCGGACCGTTACACGCTGCGCATCACGCTGACGCACAGCGACTACACGTTCCTGCAGGTGCTCGCGCTGCCGGCGCTGTCGGCGGTTGCGCACGAAGTGATCGACGCCTACCCGAACACGCTCGCCGCGCATCCGGTCGGCACCGGGCCGTACGTGCTGAAGCAGTGGGTGCCGGCGTCGAAGATGGTGCTGGAGGCGAATCCGGGCTTTCGCGGGTTCACCTGGGACTTCGAGCCGGGTGACGACCCGGTCGACAAGACGATCGCGGCGCGCATGCGCGGACTGCGAATGCCGCAGGTGGGCACGATCGAGATCAGCGTCATGGAGGAGCCGCAGTCGAGCTGGCTCGCGTTCCAGCGCGGCGAGCTCGATCTCCTCAATCTGCCGAGCACGTTCGCGCCGGTCGCGTTGCCCAACGGCAAGCTCGCGCCCGATCTCGCACGGAAGGGCGTCTACCTGTCGCGCATCCTGTTGCCGGCGATCAACTACACGGCGTTCAACCTCCGTGATCCGGTGATCGGCGGCTTCGGGAACGACAAGCTCGCGCTGCGGCGTGCGATCGCGATGGCGTACGACATCGGCGCGGAAGTGGACGTGATTCGGAAGGGCCAGGCCGAGCCGCTGTCGATGGTGATCCCGCCGGGCGTCGCCGGACACGAGCCACGTTACCGCAGCAACGTTCGCCACGACGTCGACGCGGCGAATCAGCTGCTCGATCGCTTCGGCTATCGAAAGGGCGCGGACGGCTTCCGGCGCCTGCCCGACGGCAAGCCGCTCGTGCTGCACTACGCGAGCCAGACGAACGCGACGGCGCGCGACTTCGACGAGCTGTGGCAGAAGGCGATGAACTCGATCGGCATTCGTCTCGTGATCGACAAGGGCAAGTTCAGCGATCAGATCCGCGAGGCGATCGCGTGCCATCACCAGATCTGGAGTTACGGCTGGATCGCCGACTATCCTGATGGCGACAATTTCATGCAGCTTCTGTACGGCGGCAACGTCGGCCAGAGCAACGTGGCGTGCTACAAGTCGCCGACCTACGACGCGCTGTACGAGAAGTCTCGGCTGATGCCCGACTCACCGGCGCGAAACCAGCTCTACGAGCAGATGACGCGCCAGTTCGAAGTGGACACGCCGTGGCGTCTCGGCACCGCGCCGTACCAGAACACGCTCGTGCATCCGCGCGTGATCGGCTACAAGGCGCATCCGGTGCTGCTCGCGGATTGGATGTACGTCGATATCGATATGGCGCGGCAATGACACCGAACCAGGGTCAGAGACGACTCATTGCAGGGCGACGGTCCCGAAATAGAAAAGGGGCCAGGGTCGATTTTCGCATGCGGCCCCGCCGGCGGCGCTCAGCCGGTCCTCGCGAAAATCGACCCTGGCCCCTTTTCTATGCCTGCATAAGTCGTCTCTGACCCTACCTCGGTTTGAGAATCATCCGCGCGCCATGCTCGCCGATCATCAGCGACGCCGCGTTCGTGTTCGCCGACGTCACGTTCGGCATCACCGACGCATCGACGACACGCAAGCCATCGATGCCGCGCACGCGCAGCTGCGGGTCGACGACTGCGTCGAGGTCGTTCGCATTCCCCATCCGGCACGTGCCGACGCAATGGAAGACGGTGCCGCCGGCACTGCGCGCGAAGTCCAGCAGGTCCTCGTCGTATTTCGCATCGGGACCCGGCAGCATCTCGGCGTCGTAGAGGTCGCGGAACGACGGCTGACGATAGATCTCGCGCAGCATCCGAATGCCGGCGACGATGGTCTTGCGATCGAGGTCGTCGCTCAAATAGCGCGGCTCGATCGTCGGCGCTTCGGCGGGATCGGTCGAGCGGATCGCAAGCCGTCCGCGCGACGCCGGATGGCATTGCCAGACCGCGGCGGTAAAGCCCGAATACGCGTGCAATGGATCGCCCGGCTTGTCGACCGAAAGCGGCATCACGTTGAACTGCACGTCGGGGCGGCCGTTTCGTGCATGCTCGGTGCATGCCGCGCCGCCAACCTGTCCCGCACCAACGGTCAACGGACCCGAGCGGCGGAAGAACCACTGCGCGCCCATTCCGGCCAGCTTCAGTGGATTGCGCACGTGATCGTTCAGCGAGACGCGCTGCTTCAGCCGTACGATCGTGCGCGCCTGGTAGTGGTCCTGCAGATTTTCGCCGACGCCGGGCAGTTCCGCGAGCACCGGAATGCCGAGCCCGCGTAACAGATCGGGAGGGCCGATGCCGGAGAGTTGCAGCAGTTGCGGCGACTGAATCGCACCGGCGCAAAGAATGACTTCGCGCGTTGCGCGCGCCGATTGCACCTGGCCGTCGCGCTGCCATTCGACCGCAACTGCGCGCGATCCCTCGAAGCGGACCCGCGTTGCGAGCGAGCGCGGCATGATCGTCAGGTTCGGCCGCTTGCTCGCAGGGCGCAGGAAGGCGACCGCGGCACTTTGTCGCCAACCGTGGTCGATGCTCAACTGATACGAACCGACGCCGTACGTCGTCGCGCCATTGAAATCGGGATTGCGCGGCAAGCCGAACTCGACGCCGGCCTCGACCCAGGCGTTGCAATACGGATGGTCGTTGCGAAGATCCGACACGCCGAGCTCTCCCGACGTGCCGTGATACGCACTCGCGCCGCCCGCGTAACGCTCGATGCGCTTGAAGTCGGGCAGCACGTCGATGTAGCGCCAGCCGTGCGCGCCTTGTGCCGCCCAGTCGTCGAAATCCTCGTGCTGACCGCGGATGAAGATCAACCCGTTGATCGAAGACGAGCCGCCGATCACGCGGCCGCGGGGCCAGATGATGTTCCGGCCCGCCGTTCCTTCCGACGGAACCGTATCGAAGAGACGCGAGAAGCGCGTGTCGTAGATCGTGCGGAAGTAGCCGACGGGCAGGTGGATCCAGAAGTTGCGATCGGGACCGCCGGCTTCGAGCAGCAGCACGCGCGTATTCGGATCGGCGGACAGCCGGTTCGCGAGAATGCATCCCGCGGAACCGGCGCCGACGATCACGTAATCGAACGCGCGCGAATCCTCCGCCATCGACCTACGCTTTGATCGTATCGAGGTAGAGCTTCGGATCGAAGTACTTCGAAGCGGGCACCGGATTCTGGATGCCGCCGAAGCGGACGAAGAAGTCGGTCACCTGCTGCAGCCAGTTCGTGACCGTGCCATCCGAGTACAGCTTGCGCCAGTCATGCGACGTGAACATCTTCTGCGCCTTGAACTGCTCCTTGAGATCGGACAGCGGCACCTGCTGGTAATGCTTCTTCTGCAGCGCGTCGAGCGCCGCTTCGGAATTGGCGATCATGTAATCGTTCGCCTCGGCCCAGCCGCGGATGAGGTTCGCGCAAGTTGCCTTGTTCTTGTCGTAGTAGTCCTCGCGCGTCGCCCAGCCGCCGACGATGGCCGCCTTCGGGTAGTAGGCCGACGCGTCGGCGAGCATCCTGGCATCCTTCACCTTCTCCTTGACGGGAATGTTGAAGGGCACCCACAGCGCGACGGCGGGCACCGCCCCGGAGATGAACGACGTCACGGCCTCCGACATCCGCTGGTTGACGATGTCGACGTCCTTCGGATCGATGCCGTTCGCGCGCAGCGCGGTATCGAGGAATACGTGCGCGGTCGTGCCGGTGGTCGTCGAGATCTTCTTGCCCTTGAGATCGGCGAAGCTCTTGACCTGATCGCTGTGTACCCACAGTTGCGCGGTCGCGAACTCGACGTCGTTGACCAGGAACATCTTCCCCTGTCCGCGCGCCGGGAAGTTCGAAATGACCGCACCGGTGACGAGCATCTCGATGCTGCCGCCGATCATCGCCTGGAAGAGCTCGAGACCGGTCGTGAACTGCACCAGGTCGAGCTCGATGTCGTGCTTCGCGAAATTGCCCCGGTCGATGCCGGTCCAGATCTGTCCGTCGACTGCGAGCGTATGCAGATAGCCGACCTTCACCTTCGTACGGCTTTGCGCGATGGCCGGTGCGCCAAGCATGCCCGCGCTTGCACCGATGCCGACTGCCGCGGTCGTCTGCAGGAACTGCCTGCGATTCACGTTCATTTTCTCCTCCTTGGTTGAGAAAACCGAAATGGGGTCAGAGACGACTTTCCGATGTCGTCTCGGTTTTGCGCGCCGTCAGCCTGCCTGGAAAGTCGTCTCCGACCCCAATTGCGCCTGCGCGGCGTACTCCTTCATCACCAACTCGCGGATATGCGAGCGCAACTCGTTGAACTCGCGCGTCTCGTGCAACGATTCCGACCGCGGATACGGAAACGGGACGGCGATCTCCTCGCGGATGCGCGTCGGCCGTGCACTCATCACGACGATGCGCGATGCGAGGTAGATGGCCTCCTCGACCGAGTGCGTGATCAGCATCACCGTCTTGCCCTCGGTGGCGAGCACTTCGAGCAGCAGATCCTGCATCGCGTTGCGCGTCTGCGCATCGAGCGCGCCGAACGGCTCGTCCATCAGCAGGAACTGCGGCCGCACCGCGTAGGCGCGCGCGAGCGCGAGGCGCTGCCGCATGCCGCCGGACAGCATCTTCGGCCACGCGTCGGCGAAGTCGGTGAGGCCCATCAGTTTCATGTAACGCGCGCAGATTTCGTCACGCTCGTGCGCGCCTGCCTTGTTGGCGCCGAGCGTCAAGCCGAACGCGATGTTCTGCTTGACGGTGAGCCACGGGAAGACGCCATATTCCTGGAAGATGACGCCGCGATCGGGACCGGGACCTTCGATCGGCTTGCCGTCGAGCAGCACGCGGCCGTGCGTCGGCGCAACGAAGCCCGCGACCATGTTCATCATCGTCGTCTTGCCGCAGCCCGACGGGCCGATGATCGCGACGAAATCGCCGTCCTCGATCGCGTACGAGACGTCGTCGACGACGCGCAGGCGTCCCTGCTTCGATGGAAACTCCATCGAGACATGGTCGAACACGATGCGCGGCCGGGCGTCAGTCATCGTTGAGACCCGAAAAAGCGAAAAAGGGGCCAGGCTCGATTTTCGCGAGGCTCGATTTTCGTTTGCACCGGCCGACCGATGCCGGCGCGACCGGACGCGAAAATCGAGCCTGGCCCCTTTTTCATGCGATTCGCTCCTGCCACGCCACGAGCCGCCTTGCGACCGCGCGCAGAATCAGATCCATCGCGAGCGCGATGAGACCGATGCAGATGATGCCGACGTAGATGATGTCGAGCTGGAAGAACGACGACGCGTTCTGGATGAGCGCACCCAAGCCCTGCTGCGCGGCGATGAGTTCGGATGCGACGAGGGTCGCCCACGCGACGCCGAGCGCGACGCGCAGCGCGGTCAGCAGGTGCGGCACCGTGAGCGGCACGATCACCTTGCGGAAGATCTCCGCGTCGGTGGCGC
>JAICLP010000040.1 GCA_025925475.1 Burkholderiales bacterium
GGCGGGCCTTCCTCGACGATGCGCCCGGCATCGAACACCGCAACCCAGTCGCCGACCCGCCGCGCGAACGACATTTCGTGCGTGACGACGACCATCGTCATTCCCTCGTCGGCGAGCACCTTCATCACGTTCAGCACTTCGCCGATCGTCTCAGGGTCGAGCGCCGACGTCGGCTCGTCGAACAGCATAACGTCGGGCTCCATTGCGAGCGCGCGTGCGATGGCGACGCGCTGCTGCTGCCCGCCCGACAGGGCCGACGGGTAGCTTGCTGCCTTGTCCGCCAATCCCACTTTGGCGAGCATCGCTGCCGCACGGCGCTTCGCTTCCGCGATGCCGGTTCGCAGCACGGTGCGCGGGCCTTCGGCGACGTTCTGCTCGGCGGTGAGGTGAGGGAAGAGCTCGAAGTTCTGGAACACCATGCCCATTCGCTGGCGCATTGCGCGCAGCGCACGCTCGTCGCGGCCGAGCCGCGCGCCTTCGAACTCGATGTCGCCGCCGTCGATCTTCTCGAGGCCGTTGGTACAGCGAAGAAGCGTCGATTTGCCCGAGCCCGATGGCCCGATCAGGCAAACCACTTCGCCCGCATGCACGTCGAGCGACACGCCGGCAAGCGCCGTGAAGCCGCCGTAGCGCTTCACGACGTCGAGATAGCGGATCGCCTTCGTGCCGGACGCTTTCGCCCGCCCGGACCCACCCGTGCTCATTCGGTGACCGCGTAGCGGCGCTCGATCCAGTCGACGAGCTTCGCCTGTGGATAGCCGAGCAGCCAGTAGATCGCCGCCATCGCCGTCAACATCTCGAGGACGCGGAACGTCTGCGCGCGCGCCTGCATCGACACGTACGCGAGCTCGCCGACGGCGATCACCGACACGAGGGACGTATCCTTGAACAGCGAAACCCAGGTGCTGGCGAGCACCGGCAGCACGCGTCGCAGCGCCTGCGGCACGACGACCCTGCGCAGTGCCTGCGTGCGCGACATTCCGAGCGCGAGCGCTGCCTCGAGCTGGCCGCGCCGGATCGAGTTGATGCCGGCGCGAAACGTCTCGGCGTTGTACGCGGTGACGTTGAGCGCAAGCGCCGCGAGGCCCGTGGCGAACGCCGACAGTCCGACGCCGGTCACGATCGGCAGCACGTAGAACGCCCAGTACACGACGAGGATCAGCGGCAGATTGCGAAACAGCTCGACGTACGCCGTCGCGAGCCTGCGCAGCGGCGGGACGCCGTACAACCGCAGCGATGCGACGACGATGCCGCAAGGCACCGCGATGGCCATCGTCGCGATCGTCAGCAGAAAGGTCATCGCCGTGCCAAGCGCCAGCGCATCGCGGTAACGCCATACAACCGACCAGTCGAACGTCATTCGCGACGTCCTTCGACCCCTCGCATTGCGGCCATACCGCTGGCGCTCACGAACGCCCCAGGTGCGCGACGCGCCGGTAGAAGCGATCGACGCCGCGCGTCACCGGATAGAGCAGCACGAAGTAGACGAGCATCGCGAACGTGTATACCTCGATGGGCTGGAAGCTTTGCCCGGCGACGGTCTCCGAGCGCCGCATCAACTCCGGCACGGCGATCACCGACGCGATCGCCGTGTCCTTGATCGTGACCGACAGCAGCGAGCCGAACGCCGGCAGCATGCGCACGAGCGCCTGCGGCAACACGATGCGGCGCAGGATCTGCGCATGCGACATGCCGAGCGCCAGCGCGGCGCGCGTCTGGCCGGGTCGCACCGACTCGATGCCGGCGCGAACGATCTCGGCGGCATACGCGGTGAGATGTATCGTGAGTCCGATGAGGCCGGCCATGAACGGCGACATCGTCACGCCGGCGACGATCGGCAGCGCGAAGAATGTCCAGACGAGCACGACCAGCACCGGGATCGCGCGCATCGAGTCGATGTAGAACACGATCGCCGGTCGCAGCCACCGCGGTCCGCGCAAGCGCAGAAGCGCGAGAACGAGGCCGGCAGCCAGGCTCGCCGCGCCGGATGCGAGCGACAGCAGCAGCGTGACTCCGACGCCCTCGGCGAGGAAGCGCCAGTTGTCGCTGATGACGCTGAAGTCGAAGTCCACGCGGTCGTGCGCGGCAGCGCAATGCGGGAGGCTGGGCGGATACCCGCCGCGGCGCCTGCTACTTCATCGTGTCGACCACGCGCGCCTCGTCCTTTTTCAGTCGCGGCTCGATTTCTTTCTCGACTGCGCGCGCCCACTGCAGGAACGCGTCCTGGTTCTTGTCGATCGCCATGCCGACAGGCGCCGCTTTTTCCTTGCTGTCCTGGCAGTTGTTCGCCTTCGGCAGCACGGCAAGTTGCTTCAGCTTGCGCCCCATCGCGACCCATGGCACGCGATTGATCGGCACCGCATCGGCGCGCTTCGCCATCACTTCCTCGACCGGCGAGACGCCGGACCCCGCGACGCCGCGCAGCTGTGCCTTGGGAAAGCGTTCCTTCACCCAGCCCTCTTCGCCGCCACCGGTGTAGTAGGCAATCGTCACGTCGGGCCGGTTGAGGTCGTCGACCGACTTCGCCTTCGCGAACTTCGGATTCGACGCGAGCCCGTACATGCAGACGCTCGTGCTCGAGTAGATGATGAAGTCGACGACCTTCAGGCGCTCGGGCGTCTCCGCGAGCGGCGTGACCGAGATGTCGACCTGGTTCGATGCTAGGACGGGAACCTTCGTCTCGTGGCTGACCGGCACCGCCTGCAGCTTCACGCCGAGACGCTTCGCGTACTCGTTCGCGAGCATCCATGCGGGCCCGCTCCACGCCTCGCCTTGCCCGCTCGTGTTCTCGACGAGCCACGGCGCGTTCGCGAGCACGCCGACGCGCAGTGCGCCCGCCTTCTTGATCGCATCGACGCGTGGACTCGTTCCCGGCGCGGGAACGGCCACCGCGGCGGCGGCGAGCGCCGTCCATGAACCGAGCAGCAGCGCAACGAGCACGCGGCCGAAGACTTGCGACATGACGATTCCTCCTGGGGCTTTCGATGGGCCGGCAGAACCGGCCCGGCGAGCGGCAATGATTCGCGAGCGGCCAGCGCCTGTCAAACCCGCGCTGCCGAATTGCCATTTCGCCGCATCCGCGAGCGCCCGATGCCCGGCGCAGCACCCGGTCGCATCGTAAACTGTCCCCCTCGCGTCCACACCGCTCGTCATGGCACTCAACCGGCATTTCTCGATGATGCGCACGTTGCAGGTCGCCGACTTCCTGACGCTCGGCAATGCCGCGTGCGGGGCGGCGGCGGTGTTCAGCGCGCTCGAGTTCGCGGCGACAGGCGCATGGCGTTATTTCATCGCGGCGGTCGCGCTTGCACCGGCAGCGCTCGTGTTCGACGTCCTCGATGGACGCGTCGCGCGCTGGCGGCACGAGCAGTCGATCCTCGGTCGCGAGCTCGACTCGCTTGCCGACGTCATCTCCTTCGGCGTGGCGCCGGCGACGCTTGCGCTTGCGGTCGGCATGAACGGCGCGCTCGACTGGGTCGCGCTCGTCTACTTCGTCTGCTGCGGCGTCGGCCGTCTCGCCCGCTTCAACGTCACGGCCGAGCAGCTCTCGCAGGGCGGCGCGACCGTCGCGTATTTCGAAGGCGCGCCCATTCCGACCAGCGTCGTGTTGACCGCCGTGCTGGCCTTCGCCGGTTGGCAAGGCGCGATCGGCGAGCATCTGTACGGCGGCGTGTGGCGCGTCGGCGCCCTCGAGTTGCATCCGCTGGTGCTGCTGTTCGTCGCGTCAGGGACGATGATGATCAGCAGGACGCTGCGGATCCCGAAGCTGTAGCGATCGCTACCCTGCGCATCCCGAAGGGCTGTAGCGATCGCTTCGAGGTGCAGGCGCCGCCCGAACCGCGACAACGAGGCGATCTCGGCGAGCGTCAGTGATAGCCGACGTCGTGCGTCACCTTGCCGCGGAACACGTAGTACGACCAGCCGATGTACATGAGAATGATCGGCAACAGGAACAGCGTGCCGATCAGGAGGAACGCCTGCGTCGATGGCGTCGCGGCGGCGTCCCACAGCGTGACCGCATACGGCACGACATACGGAAACAGGCTGATCCCGAGCCCGAGGTAGCACATCGCAAAGAGCGCCATCGCGCCGATGAACGGGATGTAATCGGCATTGCGCCGCAAGGCGCGCCAGGTCGCGAGCGCGATCAGCGCCGTCACGATCGGCACCAGCGCCAGATAGAAGACGTTCGGCACGCTGAACCAGCGCTCACGGATCCGATCGTGCAGGATCGGCGTCCAGAGGCTCACCATCGCGATGAAGGCCAGCACGCCGTACAGCGCGACGAGCGCTTGGCGACGCGCGCGCCGCTGCAGGTCGCCTTCGGTCTTCATCACGAGCCACGTCGCGCCGAGCAGTGCATAGCCGAACAGGAGGCCGACGCCGGTCGCGAGCGGAAACGGCTGGATCCAGTCGAAGCTCGTGCCCGAGAACACCCGCCCGGTGACGGTGAAGCCTTCGACGTACATGCCGAGCACGACGCCCTGGAAGAACGTCGCGACCGCCGAACCGCCGAAGAACGAGGCATCCCACCAATGCCGGTGACTCGTCTTCTTCAAGCGGAACTCGAACGCGACGCCGCGGAAGATGAGTCCGAGCAGCATCAAAAGGATCGGGAAGTACAGCGCCGGAATGATGATCGCGAACGCCAGCGGAAACGCCGCGAGCAGCCCCATCCCGCCGAGGACCAGCCACGTCTCGTTGCCGTCCCAGATCGGCGCGACGCTGTTCATCATCAGCGTGCGCGAGTCGTCGTCGGGCGCGAGCGGCGCGAGGATGCCGACGCCGAGATCGAAGCCGTCGAGCAGCACGTACATGAACACGCCGACCCCGAGGATCACGGTCCAGACGGGAACGAGATCGATCTGCATGGCCGCCGCGCTCAGCCTTCGGCGTGCGCGCCCGACAGCGGGCGCGCCGGTCGTTCGTCGAGTTTCGGTTCGCGCAGATCGACGTGCTCCGGCGGGCCGGCACGCGCAAGCCGCGTCATGTAGAAGATTCCGGCGCCGAATACGATCAAATAGACGATGACATAAAGCGCGATCGACGTGAGGACGTCGGCACCGGTAAGCGACGGCGACACGGCATCGCGCGTGCGCATCAGCCCGTACACGACCCAGGGCTGGCGTCCGACTTCGGTCACCGTCCAGCCGGCCAGCACGGCGACGAATCCCGCCGGCAGCATCGCGATACAGACGTTCAGATAGGTGCGCGAGTCATACAGGCGTCGCCGGAAGTGCAGCCACAACCCCCAGTACGCGGTGATCAGCATCAGGATGCCGAGGCCGACCATGATGCGGAACGCGAAGAACACCGGCGCAACCGGCGGTCGGTCGTCGGGCGGTGCCGACTTCAGGCCCTTCACGACCGTGTCGAGATCGTGCGTCAGGTAGTAGCTCGCGACGTCCGGAATCGCGATTTCGGCGTGGTTCGTCTCGGCAGTCTGATCGGGAATCGCGAACAGCACCATCGGCACGTGCGAGCGCGATTCCCACAGCCCTTCCATCGCGGCGAGCTTCACCGGCTGGTGCTCGAGCGTGTTGCCGCCGTGCAGATCACCCACGACGATCTGCACCGGTACGAAGATCGCGATGAAGAACACCGTCATCCGCAGCGCGCGTTGCGCTTCCTGCACGTGCTGTCCGCGCTTCAGATGCCATGCGGTGACGCAGAGCACGGCGAACGCGGTGGTCAGGTAGAAACCGGTGACCGTGTGCACGAGACGGAACGGGAACGACGGATTGAAGATCACGTCGAGCCAGCTCGCCGGCACGAAGCGCCCGTCGATCATCTGGTAGCCCGCAGGCGTCTGCATCCAGCTGTTCGCGGCGAGGATCCAGAACGACGAGAACAGCGTGCCGAGCGCGACCATGACGGCCGAGAAGAAGTGCGCCCATGCCGGGATGCGCTTGCGCCCGAACAGCAGGATGCCGAGGAATCCCGATTCGAGGAAGAATGCGACGAGCCCCTCGTACGCGAACAGCGGTCCCAGCACGTTGCCGGTCGCGTCGGTGTAGCGGCTCCAATTCGTCCCGAACTGGAACGGCATCACGATGCCCGACACGACGCCCATGCCGAACGACACCGCGAAGATGCGGGTCCAGAACACCGACAGCCGAAGGTAGACGGCATCGCGCGTCGCGAGATGCAGTCCCTCGAGCAGCACGATGAACGACGCGAGCCCGACCGTGAACGCGGGCAGCAGGATGTGGAACGCGATGACGAACGCGAACTGCGCGCGGGATAGCAGGACCGGATCGAGGCTCATCGTTCGTCTTGTTCGCCTTCCGACGTGCGCGCGGGCACTCGTGATGATTCTACGCCGTGGCGATTCTGGCCTACAATGGACCGCGTCCTCCCGCAATCGGTTTCGTATGGACGCTGCGGGCATTCCTGCACGCGAGTCACGGCCGAAGCGCATGGCGCGCACGGTCGTTTCATGACGGTGGCGGCCACGGCGTCGTCGCGCTTCGCACGCCGCTTGCGCAACGGCGCGGTGCTTCTCGCCGTCGTCGCCGCGGTGTACGCGCTGATCGGTTTCCTCGTGCTGCCGGTCATGCTGAAGCCGCGGCTCGAGGCCAATGTGAGCGAACGGCTCGGGCGTGCGGCGACGCTCACCCGCCTCGAGTTCAATCCATTCACGCTGCGCGCGCGGCTTCTCGGCTTCGCGATCGCCGATCGGGACCTGCAGCGCCCGTTCGTTCGCGTCGAATCGCTCGACCTCGACATCTCGCCGGCGTCGATCCGCTACCTCGCGCCCGTTCTAGACGCCGTGCATCTCGTGCGCCCGCGGATCGCGATCGCGCGCATTGACGACGGTCGTTACAGCATCGACGACGTCATCGAGCGGCTCGCGGCGCGGCCAGCGGGCCCAACGCCGCCGTTCTCGATCAGCAACTTCGAAGTCGACGACGGCTCGGTCGACTTCGACGATCGCCCGCAGGCGCGAAGGATCGTCGTGTCGAATCTCGCGGTCGGCATTCCGTTCCTGTCCAGCATCGCGCACGATGCGAAGATCCATGTGACGCCGCACCTCGAAGGGCGCATCGACGGCGCGCCGTTTCGCCTGGCTGCCAACGCGACCTCGCCGTTCGCCGACGTGAAGCAGGCGACGCTCGAATGGAACGTCGACGCGCTGCCGCTTGCACGCTATGCGGGGTACGTGATGCTTCCCGGCGGAACGAAGCTCGCGAACGGGGCGCTGACGACGCGGCTCACGCTCGCCTTCGTCACCGAGCGCGGCGCCGCACGCAGCGTGACGCTTTCCGGCACCGCACGCGTCGACGACATCCAGCTTGCACGCAGCGACGGCTCGACGCTCGCCGGTGCGAAGTCGATCGACGTGGCGCTCGCGAAGCTCGACTGGCTCGCGCACTCGGTGGCGCTCGCGCACGTCGTCGTCGCCGCACCGGTGGTCGATGTCCGGCGCGACGCGAATGGCGCGTTCGAGCTCGCCAGGATGGCGAACGAAACGGCGTCCGGCGCGCCGGCAAGCGGGGCAGCGGCACCTTCGACGCCGTGGCAATACAGCATCGGCGATACGCGCATTGAAAACGGCGCCGTCCACATCGCGGATGCCGCCGTGACGCCACGCGTGGATGCGACGATATCGAACGTCGCGCTGGAGGCGCGGCAGCTTGCGTCCAGCGGCGAACCCGGCAGCGTCGACGTTGCGTTCGATGGGCTCGACGGTGCGCACGTCGCGCTCTCCGGCCATGTCGACCTCGCGCACCTTGCGGCGAGCGGGCATCTTGCGTTGGCGAAGCTCGACATCACGAAGCTGCGGCCGTACTACGCCTCCGCAGTCGATGCCGACGTGCAGCACGGCACGCTCGATGCCGCCGCCGATTTCGATGCGCGCGTCGACGCAGGCGCATTGAACGCAAAGGTCAGCGCAGGTTCCATCGGGCTCGCCGATTTCGACGCGGCGTTGCGCGGCGAACGCGATCCGTTCCTGCGCGTTGGCCATCTCGACGTGGCCGGCGTTTCGGCCGACCTCCCTCGCCGCGAGGTGACGATCGATGCCGTTCAATGGCGCGGAGGGCACCTGCGCGTCTTGCGGGATCGCCACGGATCGTTCGCCGTCGCTCGGTTGGCGGGCAAGCAGTCTTCGAGCGAGCGCGTGCGCCGTACCGATCGCGACGCGGCGTCGGGCGGCGCGTCGGCCACGAGCGAGGAACGCTGGAACTTCCGCGTCGGTCGGGTGAGCGCCGAGCGCATCGCCGCCGATTTCGAGGATCTCGCGCAGCAACCGGCCGTGCGTCTCCGCGTGCCCGATGTTCGCGTCACGCTCGTCGACGTCGGCAATGCACCGAAGGGCAACGCGATGGTCGATGCGGCGATCCGGGTCGGGACCGGAGGCCGATTGCGCCTGCGCGGCAGCGTCGCGAACGATCCGTTCGCCACCGACCTTCATGTCGACGCAGCGAAGATCGATCTCGTCCCGTTGCGGCCCTATTTCGAATCGCGAACGAACATCGTGCTCACGCGCGGTGCGGTGAGCGCGAACGGGCGTGTCGCTTTCGCGGCCGGGCGCGGCGCTGCTTCGTCGGCACGCTACACGGGTGACGTGACGGTCACCGATCTCGCAACGCTCGATCGCCCGACGTCGCAGGAGCTCGTGCGGTGGAAGTCGCTTTCCGTCACCGGCATCGACGCGAAGCCCGAGCCGTTGAACGTGAAGATCGGCGCGGTCGCCATGGATGGCTTCTACGCGCGCGTCATCCTCAACGACGACGCGACGCTCAACGTCGCGCGTTTACTCGTGCCTGAGCCGGCGGAGACTGACACGGCGGGCAGGACGACGGTGGCTGGGGTCACGACGAAGACGTTGCCGGCACCCGCCGAAAGTCGCGAGCTGCCCGTGTCGATTGGCCGCATCGCGCTGTCGGATGGCGAGGTCCAGTATTCGGATTATTTCGTGAAGCCGAATTACACGGCACATTTGACGAACGTCGCGGGTACCGTTACCGCGCTGTCGGCGGCGCAGGCGGGCCACGTCGCGCTCACTGCCCGTGTCGAGGACAGCGCGCCGGTCGAACTGCGCGGCACCGTGAATCCGTTCGCGCGCGAGCTTGCGCTCGACCTCGCCGCCAAGGCAAGCGACGTCGACCTCCCGCCGCTCACGCCGTACTCGGTGAAATACGCGGGCTACGGAATCCAGAAAGGCAAGCTCTCGCTCGAGGTGCATTACCGGATCGACGAGCGCAAGCTCGCCGCGACGAACAAGCTTCGGCTCGATCAGCTCACCTTCGGCGAGCACGTCGACAGCCCGACGGCGACGAAGCTGCCGGTGCTGCTCGCCGTGTCGCTGCTCAAGGATCGCAACGGCGTGATCAATCTCGATCTGCCGATTGAAGGCACGCTCGACGATCCGCAGTTCTCGATCTGGCACGTGCTCGTGCAGATCGTCGTGAACCTGGTGACGAAAGCGGCCACCGCGCCGTTCGCGCTGCTCGGCGCGATCGCGGGCGCAGGTCACGACGACCTTGCTTACGTCGCATTCGCACCGGGGCGTGCCGATCTGTCCGACGAGGCGCGCAAGCGCCTTGCGACGCTCGCGAAGGCGCTTGCCGATCGGCCCGGCGTTACGATCGATGCATCGGGTCGCGCGATCGGCGATGTCGACCGCGCAGGCCTCGAGCATGCGATGCTCGAGCAGGCGCTGCGGGCGCAGAAGGCGAAGGCGCTGGCGGCGTCCGGCGAATCGGCACCGGCGCTCGACACGATGACGATCGACAGCGGCGAATATCAGAAGCTGTTGACGGCCGTCTATCGCGACAGCGACGTGCCGGACAAGCCGCGCAACGCGTTCGGAATGCTGAAGACGATTCCGCCCGGCGAAATGGAAACGCGTCTTCTCGCGGCCTATCGCGTCGATGACGCGGCACTGACCGTGCTTGCGAACCGTCGCGCCACCGCGGTGAAGCAATGGTTCACGAGCGAAGGGGGACTCCCCGGCGAGCGCATTTTCATCGTTGCGCCGAAGCTCGGCGCCGATGGCATTAAGGACGGCGGGACGCCGGCGCGCGTCGATTTCGCGATTCGCTAAGCGCTCGTAGTGCGTTCGTTCAGCGCGGCGAGCGCAGCGTATCGAGGATCGCCTCGCCGCTCACCGTCACCGTCACCTCGCTCGTGCCGCCTTCGGCGCTGACGGGCGCGACCGCGGTCGCGGCGACGCCACCGGCCTTGAACATTGGCTGCGGCCGTCCGTAATCGCTGGTCTGGATCGTCACCCGCCCGGTGCGGAAGTCGCCCGCGCCGAAGGCACGCGCGGCATTCTGCGCGCGCTGCTGCCAGCCGTGGATTGCCTGCGTCGTCAGCGCATCCTCGGCCGCGTGGCGCGCGGCGGGGCTCACGCTGAAGGTCAAGCCGGACAGCAGCAGGCTTTCGCCACCCTGGAGCTTCGAGACGAGCGCCGACAGCGCGACGAAATCGCTGCTTTCGAGTGCGAGCGTCTCCGACACACGCCAGCGCAGCGGCCGATTCGGCTCGGAGATCTGGTACGAGCTGTAGCCCATCGTCTTCGCCTCGACGCCGTTCGCTGCCTTCGCCTGCGACAGCGCGCGCGCCATCCGCTGATTGACGATGTTCGCCGCCTGACCCGCGTCGGTGCTGTCGGCTTCGGCGCGCAGCATCGCGAGCATGCGATCGTTCGGCACTTCGCTGGATGCCGACGCGGTGATCGTGATGACGGGCTGCGGCGTGAGTCCCTCGATCAGCGTCGTCTGCGAGCCGCCCGTGGACGGTGGCGCGTAGCTCGGCGGCGCCCGGCCGCTCATTTGCGCATGCGCGATCGCCGGGGCGACGAGCGCGACGATCGCCGCGCACGCGTTGATGAAGCGTCGCATTCCGGCCCGCTCAGCCATTGTGTCCGTCGCGCAGGATGCGGACGCGCTCGGGCAGCGCGAGAATCGCGTCGCGGTTCGACCACGAGAAGCAGCGATCGGCGGCCGCGTGCCAGGGCAGCCACACGTGGCGAATGTGCTCGCGCTCGGAAAGCCGGATCGGCACCGGCGTGCCGACATCGAGCGAGAACGCGTGCTCGGTGTTCATCGTCGTCCCCGGCCGATAGCGATGCCGCCATTGCGGAAAGATCTCGTATTGCTGGGTCAGGTGCCAGTCGATCGGGCCGCCGTATCGATCGGCCTCGATTCCCGTCTCCTCGAGCAGTTCACGCCGCGCCGTGTCGGCGAGCGTCTCGTCCTCGTCGCGACTGCCGGTCACCGATTGCCAGTGCTCGGGAAAATCGGCGCGCTCCAGCAGCAGCACGTGCAGTTCGGCCGTATGCACGATCACGAGCACCGATTCGGGCTGCTTGTAGCGCGCTTCGCGCGCACCGGGCGCCATCGTCAGCTCACGAGCACCCAGAACGGCACGTGGCGATCGCGCCAGAACGTCGACGCTTCGGACAGGATGTCCTCGAGCGTGCGCCAGTCGTTCGGATGCGTCTTCCGATAGTGCGCCGCGTGCGCGAGGCGAATCGCGCAGCCGCGCTTGCCGAGCCAGTCGCGGTCCTCGAGCACGTCGGCGAGCGCGTCGAAGTTGTTGCCGAAGTAATCGGGCAGGTCGAGTCCCTTCGCGAGCGCGGCGAACAGCGTCGCCTTGTCCTCGGCATGCGACAGATCGACGTCGAGATAGCGAATCTTCGCGTGGCTGACAGCCGCCTCGACGACGTCGGCATGCCCGTGGTATTCGAGCACGCGCGCATCGTCATAGTTCGCGAGGTCCGGCAGCTTCATTCGCGGATCCTTCGAAAGGTCGCGTAGTGGTCGTCGGTGTAATAACATACTTCCGGTGCCGTGCGCGCACCGCCGCAGACGATCCGTCGCGCGCCGCGCGTGCCTTCGCCGGGTGTCCTGACCGTGTATTCGTGGTAATAGCCGCGCCTGCGGCTCGGCAGCGTATGTTCGCGATTGCCGAACGCGATTCCGTCGCGCTCATAGCGGAAGGGACCACCCGCGCGAATGCGCGCGAGCACGTCGCGGGCCTCGACCGGAAGCGCGGCGGCGTCGACCTCGGCGAGCCGTCCCGGCCGCTCGCGCGCCGGCGTCGCCGTCGGCAAAGCCGTGAGCACGCACGCGAGCGCGAGCAGCGCTGCATGCGCGAACGTACGCGCGGCAGGAAGGCTTCGCATGCGCGACAGTGTAGCGCGTGGACCGCCGGATGAAGACCTGACGCGGCCGATCAGCCGGTCGGCTTGATCGCGTCGGAAGGACGCACGCGAATGTGCAGGTCGCGCAACTGCTGCTCGGTCGCCGGCGCGGGCGCGTCGACGAGCAGATCCTGGCCGCGCTGCGTCTTCGGAAACGCGATCACGTCGCGGATCGAATCGGCACCGCACATGAGCGAGGCGATGCGGTCGAGGCCGAACGCGATGCCACCGTGCGGCGGTGCGCCATATTGCAGCGCGTCGAGCAGGAAGCCGAACTTGCGGCGCTGGTCTTCGGCACCGATGCCGAGCGCTTCGAATACGCGCGCCTGCACATCCTGCCGATGAATGCGCACCGAACCGCCGCCGATCTCCCAGCCGTTCAGCACGACGTCGTACGCCTTTGCGAGCGCATGCTCCGGATCGGCGACGAAGCTTTCGGCGTGCGCGTCCTTGGGGGCGGTGAACGGGTGATGGCGCGCAACCCATGCGCCGCTCGCGTCGTCCGGCTCGAACATCGGGAAGTCGACGACCCAGAGCGGCTTCCAGCCGGTCTCGAACAGGCCGCGGTCGTGACCGACTCGCGCGCGCAGCGCGCCGAGCGTATCGTTGACGACCTTCGCCCGATCGGCGCAGAAGAAAATCACGTCTCCCGATGCCGCGCTGCTCCGCTCCAGGATCGTGCGCAGCACGTCGGACGAGAGGAACTTGACGATCGGCGATTGCAGGCCTTCTTCCGTCGGCTTCGTCGCGTCGTTGACCTTGATGTAGGCGAGCCCTTTTGCTCCGTAGACGCTAGCGAGCGCCGTATAGTCGTCGATCTCCTTGCGCGACATCGCGCCGCCACCCGGCACGCGCAGCGCCGCGACGCGACCGTTGCGCAGTTCGGCCGCGGCACGGAACACCTTGAAGTCAACGCTGCGCATCACGTCGGTCAATTCGGTGAGCTTCAACGGGACGCGCAGATCGGGCTTGTCGGAGCCGTAATCGCGCATCGCATCGGCATACGCGAGGATCGGGAACGGCTTCGGCAACTCGACGCCGATCGCATCCTTGAACATCGCGCGGACGAGCCCTTCCATGATCTCGCGGATCTCGGTCTCGTCGAGAAACGACGTCTCGATGTCGATCTGCGTGAACTCGGGCTGCCGATCGGCGCGCATGTCCTCGTCGCGAAAGCACTTGACGATCTGGTAATAGCGATCGAAGCCCGCGATCATCAGCATCTGCTTGAAAAGCTGCGGCGACTGCGGCAGCGCGTAGAACTGGCCGTGATGCATCCGCGACGGCACGAGGAATTCGCGCGCGCCCTCGGGCGTCGACTTGTAGAGAACCGGCGTCTCGATGTCGACGAAGCCGTGCCCATCGAGGTAGCGGCGCGCCGCCGTCGCCGCGCGATAGCGCACCATCAGGTTCTGCTGCATCTGGGGGCGGCGCAGGTCGAGCACGCGATGCGTCAGGCGCACGGTCTCCGACAGGTTCTCGTCGTCGAGCTGGAACGGCGGCGTCGCCGAGACGTTCAGGATCTCGATCGTCTTCGCAAGGATTTCGACTTCGCCGGAGCGGAGGTTCGGATTGACGGTGCCGTCGGGCCGCGGACGCACGCGGCCGATCACCGCGATGCAATACTCGTTGCGCAGCTTCTCGGCGATCGCGAAGGTGTCGGCGCGATCGGGATCGCAGACGACCTGCACGACGCCTTCGCGGTCGCGCAGGTCGATGAAGACGACGCCGCCGTGGTCGCGGCGCCGATGCACCCACCCCATTACGGTCACGTCGTTGCCCAGGTAGCGCCGGTCGATGCGGCCGCAATAGTCGGTGCGTTTCAAATCGCTCTCAGTTCTGGATTTCGGAGGCGGAATGCGCTGCGGCGGCGGGATAAGGCGCGGCGCTCGTGCCCTCGCCGTGGAGCGTGCGGCCGTTGGAACGCGGTGCGACGACGCCCATCGAGATGATGTACTTGAGCGCCTCGTCGACGGTCATGTCGAGCTCGCGCACCTGCGTGCGCGGCAGCATCAGGAAGTAGCCGCCGGTAGGATTGGGCGTGGTGGGGACGTAGACGCTGACGTGCTCGCCGTCGAGCCACGGCGCGACGGTCGCGGCCGGAACGCCGGTCTGGAACGCGATCGTCCAGCTTCCGGGGCGCGGAAACTCGACGAGCAGCGCCTTGCGAAACGCCTGGCCCTTGTCCGAGAGCAGCGTGTCGCTCACCTGCTTCACCGACGAATAGATCGATTTCACGAACGGAATCCGCCCGAGCACCGCTTCCCACGCGCGGACCAGCCGCTGCCCGAAGAAGTTGGCGGTGATGACGCCGGTGGCGAAGAGGATCAGGAACGCGACGACGACGCCGAGCCCCGGAATGTCGAAGCCGAACAGCGCCCGCGGCTGCACGGCAGCCGGCAGGACGAGCAGGATGTCGTCGAGCGACGTGAGCAGGAAATGCAGGACCCAGATCGTGATGCCGAGCGGCACCCAGACCAGCAGCCCCGCGATCAGGTAGCGCCTCATCGCGGCTTGTCTGCTCAGGTTCCGGGCTTGTCGGCGGACGTCGTCGTGGTCGACTTCGATTCGGTCGTGCCTGCGTCCGACTTGGTCGTCGTGCTCGTCGATTCGGTGCTCGCGGTCTCGCCCGGTTTCGCCTCGGCTTTCGCGTCGGCGCCATTCGCCTTGTCGGCGGTCTTGGCACCATCCTTCGCCGGCTGCTTCGCGCCGCTGTTGCGGAAATCGGTGACGTACCAGCCGGAGCCCTTGAGCTGGAAGCCTGCCGCGGAGACCTTTTTCTTCAGCGCCGCCGCGTGGCAGGCCGGGCACTCGGTGAGCGGCGCCTCGGAGAGCTTCTGCAACGCCTCGAGCTCGTGCCCGCACGACGCGCAGCGATATTCATAGATCGGCATCGGTGTCGCGCGCATTTTGCGGCGCGCAAAGCTTTTGATAACAAACGGGAAATTATAGCGCAAACCGCGCTTTCGCGATAGGCTTTCTGACTTGTGACTTGTGACTTGTGACTTCTGACTTGTGACTTCTGACTTGTGACTTGTGACTTCTGACTTCTGACTTCCGACAATGACCGACTATTGGCTTTGGTGGATCCTCGCGGTGATCCTGATCGGCGCCGAGCTCGTGACCGGCACGTTCTATCTGCTCGCCCTCGGCATCGCTTTCGCGTTCGGCGGCCTCGCCGCACTGCTCGGTGCGTCGCATCCGATGCAATTGCTGACCGGCGGCGTTCTTGCGGTCATCGGCATCGTCGCCGCGCATCACTGGCGCCGCCGGCGCGGTGAGCCGCCGCCGCAGCCGGGACTCGACATCGGCAAACGTGTCCACGTCGAAGCGTGGCGACCCGACGGCACGGCACGCGTCGTCTATCGCGGCACGCACTGGGATGGCGTGCTGGCGTCGCCGACGACGCCGCGCGAGAGCACGATGTACATTGTCGATACGCGCGGCTCGACGCTCGTGCTCGGTCACGAGCAAGCATAACCGCGCTGCACGAGGGAGACACCATGCAATTCGGCTTTTCGCTCGTCACGCTCGTCATCTTCGTCGTCATCCTGATCGGCATCGTCAAGGCGATCCGGGTCGTGCCGCAACAGCGCGCGTGGGTCGTCGAGCGTCTCGGACGCTTCTACGGCGTACTCGCGCCGGGGCTCAACTTCGTCGTTCCGTTCCTCGACCGCATCGCGTATCGCCACGATTTGCGCGAGACGCCGCTCGACGTGCCGCCGCAGGTCTGCATCACGAAGGACAACACGCAACTGCAGGTCGACGGCATCCTGTACTACCAGGTGACCGATCCGCGCCTCGCGTCGTACGGCTCGACGAACTACGTGCTCGCGATCACGCAGCTCGCGCAGACCACGCTGCGCAGCGTCATCGGCCGCATGGAGCTCGACCGCACGTTCGAGGAGCGCGACCA
>JAICLP010000130.1 GCA_025925475.1 Burkholderiales bacterium
AGTCCGAGCGTTGCCCCGAACGGCAAGCTCGTCATCTATGCGAGCGAAGGGGGAGGCCGCGGGATTCTCGCCGCGGTGTCCATCGACGGTCGCGTGAAACAGCGGCTCGTCGCACCCGCGACCGACGTGCGCGAGCCGGCGGGGGGACCGTTCCCGCGGTCATGAAGCGTAGTCGCTTGGATCGCGCGCTAAGGTCGGGCGCGCCCGACATTCCTTCTGGAGGTGGCATGCGCAATTTTCTTTTTGTCGTGATCGTGGCGGCGGCGTTGGCCGCTTGCTCGACGACGCCGACGACCGAAGCTCCGGTCGAAGACCATGGCACCGCGGGCGCCACTGCGCCGGGTAGCGGCGCGCAGACCGGCGGTGCGCAGGGCGGCGGCGTCAATGGCTCGAATCTCGGGGGCGGCGGGGCCGACGAATTGCGCAATCCGAACAGCATCCTGTCGAAGCGCAGCGTCTACTTCGACTTCGACAGCTTCGTGGTCAAGGACGAATACAAGCCGCTCGTCGAGGCGCACGCGCGCTACCTGCAGTCGCATGCCAACGCGCGCATGACGATCCAGGGCAACACCGACGAGCGCGGCTCGCGCGAATACAACATCGCGCTCGGCCAGAAGCGCGCCGACGCCGTGAAACGGATGATGACGCTCCTCGGCGCGCGCGACGGCCAGATCGAGACGACGAGCTTCGGCGAGGAGCGGCCGAAGAATCCCGGCCACGACGAATCGGCATGGGCCGAGAATCGCCGCGACGACATCGTCTACGCCGGCGAGTGACTCCTCTCCGTCGCCCCGCGCAGCGGGGTGAGCGGCCACGAGGTCGAGGTTCGCTATGAAGCCATCCGTTCGCGCGACGCTCGCAGGCGTCGCGCTCCTTTTCGCCGCGCACGTCGCGCAGGCCGCGATCTTCGACGACGACGAGGCGCGGCGCCGCATCGAGGCGACGAACATCCGGCTCTCGCAACTCGAGCGCCAGATCGAGGATCGGTTGAACGCGATCGAGCAGCAGGTGAAAGGCGGCGGTCTGGCCGACATCGCGAACCAGCTGCAGGTGCTGCAGTCGGACGTCGCGAAGCTGCGCGGGCAGATCGAGGTCGTCACCTATGAGCTCGAGCAGTCGCAGAAGCGGCAGCGCGACCTGTACGTCGACCTCGACACGCGGCTGCGCAAGCTCGAATCGGCCGCTTCGTCGGCCGAGAAGAGCGAGGCGGCGAATGCAGCCAATGCGCCGCCGTCGAACGCACCGCCCGAAGGTCCCGCAACGCCTCCGCCGGCTGCGACGGCGCCGCCTCCGGGGCCGGTCGCGGCATTGCCGCCTGCGCGCAATTCGTCGGGCGGCGTCGCCGAGCAGCGCGCATACGACGCCGCACTCGATCAGTTCAAGCGCGGCGATTACGCGGGCGCCGTCACTGGCTTCAACGCGTTCCTGAAGACGTATCCGCGAAGCGCGCTCGCGTCGTCGGCGCAATACTGGCTCGGCAATGCGCAGTACGCGCGACGCGACTACAAGGGCTCGATCGCGACGCAGCGGCAACTGCTGAAGGACTATCCCGACAGCGGCAAGGCACCCGAAGCGCTGCTCAACATCGCGTCCGCGCAGTCCGACATGGGCGACGCGACGGCGGCGCGGCGCACGCTCGAGCAATTGATCCGCGACTATCCGAAGACCGACGCAGCGACGCGGGCGAAGCAGCGGCTCGGCGTGCGCTGACGAAGGTCGCCATGTCCTTTGCCGCGCGCATCGTCGCGTGGCAGCGCTCGCACGGCCGGCACGATCTTCCGTGGCAGGCGGGCCGCGACGCGTATCGCGTCTGGCTCTCGGAGGTCATGCTGCAGCAGACGCAGGTCGCCACGGTGCTGCCGTATTTCGCACGCTTCGTTGCCGAGTTCCCGACAGTCGACGCGCTCGCGGCCGCGCCGCTGTCGCGCGTGCTCGCACTGTGGAGCGGTCTCGGCTACTACCGGCGTGCCCACCATCTGCATGCAGCGGCGCGCATCGTCGTCGAACGCTATCGCGGCCGATTTCCCTGCGATGCGGCGACGCTCGCAACGCTGCCCGGCATCGGCCGCTCGACGGCTGCGGCAATCGCGGCGTTCGCGAGCGGCGAGCATGGCGCGATTCTCGACGGCAACGTGAAGCGCGTGCTCGCACGGCATCGCGGCATCGATGGATGGCCCGGGACGCCGCAGGTCGCGGCGCGGCTATGGCGCAGCGCGGACGCATTGCTGCCGAGCGCGAGCGACTGCATGCGGGATCCGTCGGTGATCGGCGACTACACGCAAGGGATGATGGACCTCGGTGCGACGATCTGCACGCGCACGAAGCCGCGCTGCGGCGCGTGTCCCGTCGCCGAAGATTGCGTTGCGCATCGCGAATCGCGCGTCGACACGCTGCCCTCGCCGCGGCCGCGACGAGCGCTGCCGCAGCGCGCGGTGATCCTGCTTTTGCTCGAGCGCGACGGCGCGTTCCTGTTCGAGCGCCGACCCGCGGTCGGCGTCTGGGGCGGCCTGTGGTCGCTACCCGAGGTGCGGTTCAACGGTGATGGCGGCGACATCGACGCGCTCGTGAGCGCGGACATCCGCATTCGTTTCGGCGTCGTTAACGGAATCTGCGAGCGGCTCGCGCCACTGACGCACGTCTTCACGCATTTCGCGCTGACGATGCATCCGGTGCAGGTCGCAATCGATTCGCCGCTGCAGGCGATGGAATCGGGTGCGTTCGAGTGGATGACGTGCGATGCCGCGTTCGATGCGGCGTTGCCTTCGCCCATTCGCCGCCTGCTCCGCGCGCTCGACACGCAGGCGACGGTGGCAGGATAGCGTCAGCGTCGCACGGCGCTCGCCCAATCGCGCAGGTCTGGCGGCAGGCGCGCGTCGGCATCGCTCACCGTCTCGCGCAGTTGCACCAGTGCTGCCGCGGCCTCGACTTCGCGGCCGTCACGCCGAAGCGCGCGGATTCGCTCGATCGCGTCCCCGACGCGCACCTCCCGGGAAGCCTGCTTGCTTGTCACACCCGCCTCGCTCGCGCGCTGCGCGGAGGCGGCGCCCGGTGCATCCCGTGCGTTCGCGGGCGCTTCCAGCCGGGCCGGCGGCGCTGCAGATTCTGCGGCCGCCTCGTCGCGGCGGGGCGCTGCTCGCACTGGCGCTGATGCGGGTCGCGCCGGCGACATCGCGGCGTGCGATTGCGCGTTCGCAGCGGCAGCCGGTTGCGGGTTCACCGGGGTCGTCGCTGCATTCGATCGATCCGGCGTTGCGCCGCTTTGCACGGCGGCGGCCGTGACGGGGACATCGGACGCGGGCAGGGATTGCGGCGCCTGCCGTTCAAGGGGATGCAATCCGATCACGACTGCGGCCACCGTCGCGGCGGCGCCAAGCGGCAGCCACACGCGCCAATGGCGTCGCGAATAAGCGCGCGGTGCGCTCGCGACGGCGCGGTGCGCTGCGGCCAGGATCGCGGCGTCAACGTGGGCCGGTGGTGTTTCGGCCGGGTTCTCGCGCAGCATCGCGTCGAGCGCAGGATCGATCGGTTCGCGATCTGCAGTCATGCGACAGATCTCCGCGCTTTGCGCTTCCCGGTCGATTCGCGGTGCCATCGGGCAGTCATGCGTGTTCACCGAGCCCGGGGAGGGCCGCGCGCAGACGGGTCACCGCATAACGCACCCGACTTTTCACCGTTTCGACGCCGACGCCGGTCAGGTGTCCGATTTCGGCGAGCGACAATCCGCTTTCCTGATGCAGCAGGAAAGCGTCGCGCTGCAGCGGTGGCAGCCCGGCGAGCGCCGCGCGCAGGCGCGCCGACGTTTCGCTCGCCGACGCGCGCGCATCGGGCTCATCGCGCGACGGCGACACGAGCGCGCTCGGTGCAACCGTTTCGTCGTCATCGTCCAGCGGCACCATCTTCACCTGTCCGCTCGCGCGCCAGTGGTCGACGATCCGATTGTGCGCGAGCGTGAAGAGCCAGCTTCCGAATCGCGCGGCGGGCAGATAGCTCGCGCGTACGCGGATGACGTTCATCCAGACATCCTGGAACAGCTCGTCGGCAACGGCTGCATTCGCGCAGTGGCGCAGCACGTAACGATAGAGCGCACCCTTGTGTCGCGCGTACAGGCGATCGAATGCCGACGCGTCGCCGGCCGCGTAAGCGAGCATCAGCGTTTCGTCGGCGTCGTCGTCCGCGGTTTCGCTCATGGCGCGCCGAGTATGCAAGCGGGCACGCCGCACCGCAATGCGTGCGGCGCGAGCGAAGCGCGTGGCCGGCTCAGCGCGGCGGCTCCGGCACGAACCGCATCGCGGGAAACGGGTCGGGCGCGCGATCCGCATATCGCGGCGTCGGCAGCACGCCCAGGGCGGCGAGGTTCTCGCGGCGGTCGTAGCGTATGGCGACAGTCTCCGCTGGGGTATCGCTGTCGCGGTCGAATCGCACACGGTAGACGAAAGACTTTTCGATGCGGCCGAAGCCGGTACCGAGCTGCGGCGCCGGCGCGGCGTTGGCGCCGATATCCGGCGTCCGCTCGTCGCGTGCGCCCAATCGTTTTGCTCCAACCGCCCAAGGCACCTGTGCGCCTTGCTCGTTCGCCCGGGACTCGGGCGACGCCGCGGCGACTTTGTCGGCGCGCGACGAGACGGCGGGGCGTGCCCGCTCACGGAATACGGCGACACCGACGATGCCGACATCGGCCGGTCGGCCGGTTCGCACCGCGTAGCTGTTGTCGAGGTCGGTGAAGTAGAACGCCGCCGTGCGTTCCAGACTGCGGCGCCAGCCGGTGACCTCGACACTGGCGCCCGCATCGATCACGTAACCCGACTGATCGGTCGACGCGGTCTCGCCGTTGATCACGTTCACGCCGTCAACGCTCGTGACGGCCAGAATGCGCCCCGCGGACCGATTGCGGATCCGGATCGCGTACTCGTGGCCCGGCGTGCCGATGACGAATCGCTGCCCGTCGTACGCATACACGTCAAGCGCCGTGCCGCTCGTCCGGTCGTAGAGCTCGACGCCGATCAGCGAAGGCGCCGACGAATGCGCCGCAGCGGGCAACGGCAGCAGCGATGCGAATGCGGCCAACGCCGCTGCACCCGCGCCCGCACGCAACGCGAGTGGCGACCACAGTCGGCGGCACACTGCGTGTCGGTCATCGATGCTCGTCGGTCGCCGTTCATCGCTCATCGCGGTCCTCCGTCGGTGGAAAGGGACGTCGTCGATGCCATGAACGGTGGGCCCCAGGAAACGGGGTTAAACCGGTTGGCCGCGCGCGATCACGGTCCTGCCGACAGTGCGGCAAAGGCTGTGCGCGGTACGCGTGACATAATTTCCGCCATGCAGGAGCCCGCTCACCTCGCCGCACTCGTCGCGGGATGCGCATTCGCGCTCGCGTTCGTCTTCGGCGCCGTTGCGCATCGCGTGCACTTCTGCACGATGGGTGCGATCAGCGATATCGTGAACTTCGGCGACTGGCAGCGGATGCGCATGTGGCTCCTCGCCATTGCGGTCGCGATCCTCGGCACGGCCGTTCTGCAGGGCCTCGGCGTGATCGATACCGGCAAATCGATCTACGTGTCGGCCCGTGTTCCGTGGCTGTCGCATATCGTCGGCGGCTTTCTTTTCGGCTTCGGCATGACGCTCGCGTCCGGCTGCGGCAGCAAGACGCTGATCCGCGCAGGCGCGGGCAATCTCAAATCGCTGATCGTGCTCGTCTTCCTCGCGGCGGCCGCCTACATGACGCTCAAAGGCGCGTTCGCCCCGCTGCGCGTGAACGGGCTCGACACGCTGCGCTTCGACGTTGGCGCGAAGACGTCGGATCTGCCGGCGCTCGCCATCGCCGCCGGTCTCGGCAATGCCGCTCGCGTCTGGCTGCCGTTGCTCCTGGCGGTCGCGCTCGGCGCATCCGTCTTCGCGAACCGCGAATTCCGCACGTCGCCTTCGCTCGTCATCGGCGGCCTCGTCGTCGGCGCGGTGATCGTCGCCGGCTGGTACGTCTCGGGTCACCTCGGTTACCTCGCGGAGGATCCGCAGACGCTCGAGGAAAAATTCGTCGCGACCAACTCGGGCCGGCTCGAGTCGTACAGCTTCGTCGCGCCGACCGCCTATCTGCTCGAGTTGCTGTTGCTGTGGACCGATCAATCGCGAATCGTCACGTTCGGCATCGCCGGCGTACTCGGCATGCTGCTAGGCGCCGCCGCGATGGCGCTCGCGACGCGCACGTTTCGCTGGGAAGGATTCGCTTCCACCGAAGATTTATCGAACCATGTCGTCGGCGGCGTGCTGATGGGCTTTGGCGGCATCACCGCGCTGGGCTGCACGATCGGGCAGGGATTGAGCGGCGTTTCGACGCTCGCCGTCGGCTCGTTCATCGCGCTCGCGTCGATCGTCGCGGGTTGCGTCGTCGCGCTCAAGTACCAGATGTGGCGGATCGAGCGCAGTGAAACGGCGCTGCGGCGGGTTCAGGCGACAGGCGGCGCTCGCGAGCGTCACCCGTCCCCGGTAGCATGAGTCGAAGGGCCGCCCCGAGGGCGAACGGGCTCCGCAGCGCGAAGGATGATCCATCGGGCGCAGCGACTTTCCAATCATGATCATTTTCGAACTCAGTTGCGCGCATGGACATCGTTTCGAGGGCTGGTTTGCCTCCGGCGAGGAATTCGCGCGCCAACAGGAGCGCTCGCTCGTCACATGCCCGATCTGCGACGACGCGCACATCGAGCGGCTGCCGTCGGCGCGGGTGAGCGTGCCGAAAGGCGCCGCGCGCGACAATGCACCTCCGGCGCAGCCGACCGAAGAGCGCGACACGACCGAGAACGCCGCGGTCGGCCTCCCCGCTGAAGCGGTCGCGAAGCTGCGCGAGATCGTTCGCAACACCGAGAACGTCGGCCGTCGCTTCCCCGAGGAAGCGCGCAGGATCCACTACCGCGAAACGCCGCCGCGCGCGATCCGCGGACAGGCGTCGCGCGACGAAGCGCAGGCGCTGACCGAGGAAGGCATCGACTTCGCGTCGTTGCCATCGTTCCTCACGAACGACACGCATTAGTCCCGAGGCGTCGGCGACACGCATGCGCGTCGCGGCATCTGCGGCCGAGCGATCGGCCATCTTTACCGGTTCGATTGAAAGCGCGACCCGCTGCATGCGGAGATCGTTCTGGTTCGCTGCGCATCGCATGTCGCCGGTAGCCAGCATCGCCGCGCGATGTGCGCGAATCTCGCCGCGTGCACTGCGATGCGGAATGGAGCTTGCTGTCGAGTATTGCCCGGTAGGAAACGCTTTCCGCGGCATCTCCCTTTGTACTCATAGGCAATTCGAAACAGGAGTTCAATTTATGTTCGCACACAACAAGCGACTGCAGTACACGGTGCGCGTCTCGCAGACCAATCCGGTGCTCGCCAATCTGATGCTCGAGCAGTTCGGCGGCCCGCAGGGCGAGCTCGCGGCAGCAATGCGCTATTTCACGCAGGCGATCGCCGAGGACGATCCGGGCCGCAGGGACATGCTGTTCGACATCGCGACCGAAGAGCTTTCGCACCTCGAAATCATCGGCACGATCGTCTGCATGTTGAACAAGGGCATCAAGGGCGCGATCGCCGAGGGCCTCGCCGAGCAGGGCGAGCTCTTTCGCCGGATGAACCAGGGCGGTGACAGTCACGTGACATCGCTTCTCTACGGCGGCGGCACCGCGCTCACGAACTCGGGTGGCGTGCCGTGGACAGCGGCGTACATCGATACGATCGGGGAGCCGACCGCGGATCTGCGCTCGAACATCGCCGCCGAAGCGCGTGCGAAGATGATCTACGAGCGGCTCATCAACGTGACCGACGACAGCGGCGTCGCGGAGGCGCTGGGCTTCCTGATGACGCGCGAAGTCGCGCATCAGAAAGCGTTCGAGAAGGCGCTCTATTCGATCGAGCCGAACTTCCCGCCGGGCAAGCTGCCAGGTACGCCCGAATTCCGCAACAAGTACTTCAACATGTCGATCGGCGAAGGGGACATGCGCGGACCGTGGAACCAGGGCGAGCAATGGGAATTCGTCGACGGGCAGCAAGCGCTGACGAATGCCGATGCGGGTGGCGACGGCAGCTTCTCGGTGCAAATGACGCCCGACCAGCAGCAACTCGGCGACAAGGCGAAGGAGCGGCTCATGTCGGATCTCGATTCCGATCCGACGACGGGTGCCGACCTGGGCGCCGGACCGGGTGCCGGCGCGATCACCGGCGAATCGGCGGAGAGCGACGACGAGCTTCCCGAGAATCCGGTCGGCGCACAGCGGACGGGCAAGGACGGATCGTCGAAGACGACGCGCACGCGCCGCTGACGTCGGTCACAGTTGA
>JAICLP010000147.1 GCA_025925475.1 Burkholderiales bacterium
ATTCACCGCACCCAGTTCGCTCGCGAGGTGATCCCGGAGATCGCGTTGTATGTGGTCGTTGTCGATCAGCGTGTTGTCCACGTCGAGCAGGAAGGCAACTTCGCTGCCGCCGCTGCCTGCTGCGTTCTCCCGGATTGCGTGAAGCGGCCTCATGACGGCGACGGCGGCGGCGGTGCCGGATCGTGCCAGGCGTCCGCGTCGACAAGGACACGGCTCGCTTCGAGTGGCCCCCACGTAGCCGGCTCGTACTCGAATACCGGGGTGACGTTTCCGAGGATCGGATCGACGACTCGCCATGCCGCCTCGACGCAGTCGTCGCGCGTGAACAGCGAACCGTCGCCACGCAACGCATCGCCGAGCAGTCGCTCGTAAGGGGACATGTCGCCGCCCGATTCCTGGTGTGCGACGAGTTCCGTCGCTTCGCCGCGCTCGCCTTCCCCCGGCCGCTTCACCCGCGCGGTGATCGCGATCACTACATCCGGGCTGATGCGAAAGCGGAAACAGTTCGGCCGGCTCGCTTCGCTGTCGTCGAAAACGGCTTGCGGCGGCTTTCTGAGCTCGACGATCACCTCGGTCGTGGTCAGCGGGAGCCGCTTGCCTGCACGGACATAAAAGGGCACGCCAGCCCAGCGCCAGGTATCGATGTCGAGCCGCAGCGCGGCGAAGGTCTCGACCTGCGAGTCGGCCGCGACGCCATCCTCGCGGCGATAACCCGCGAACTGGCCGCGCACGATCGCGCTCGGCTGGAGCGGCCGAATCGCCTTGAAGACGCGCAGTTTTTCGTCGCGTACCGGATCGGCGCCGCGCCCGAGCGGAGGATCCATCGCGAGCAGCGCAGTGACCTGCAGCATGTGATTCTGCACGACGTCGCGGATCGCCCCGACCCCTTCGTAGAAACGTCCGCGGCCTTCCACGCCGAACTTCTCCGCCATGGTGATCTGCACGCTCGCGACATGATCGCGGTTCCAGATCGGCTCGAGAAAGGCGTTGGCGAACCGGAAATAGAGCAGATTCTCGACCGGCTCCTTGCCGAGATAGTGATCGATGCGAAAGATCGCCGACTCGGGAAAGGACTCGTGTAGCGTGCGGTCGAGCGCCTGCGCGGACGCGAGATCGCGACCGAACGGCTTTTCGACGATCACACCCGCGTTCGTCGCGCACCCCGACCTCGCAAGTCCCTGCACGACGGATGCGAACAGGCTCGGCGGAATCGCCAGATAGTGCAGCGGGCGGGCGGCGTCCTGCAGCACGCGGCGCAAGTTGACGAAGGTCGCTTCGTCGCGATAGTCGCCGTCGACGTAGCGCAACCGGGCCGAGAGTTTTGCGAACGCCGCTGCGTCCAGGCCGCCGTGTCGTTCGATGCTTTCGCGGGCGCGCTCCCGCAGGCGATCCACGGTCCATCGCGTGCTGGCGACGCCGATCACGGGCATGTCGAGGCAGCCCTTGCGCGTCAACGCCTGCAGCGCAGGGAATATCTGCTTGAATGCGAGATCGCCGCTCGCGCCGAAGAAGACGAACGCATCCGACGTCGGCGGTTTTGCGCTCACCGATCAGCCTCCCCCGAAGCTGATCGCTTCGCGGTCATGCTTCCCCTCCTGAGGACGGGCGAGCGCCCTGGGGTGGCCCGGCGGCGCTTGCATGATCCCCCCAGCTGGCGGCTTCGCCGCTGCGCTGCCCCTGAGGGGGCGCGATTCGCACCTTGGGACGGCCCTACGGTGCTCATGCCTTCGATGCTTCGTCCGGCTTTTCGTCGTGACCGCCGAAGGCGTGACGCATCGCGGACAACGTGCGGTTGGCGAAATCGGCATCGCCGCGCGAGCTGAAGCGCGCGAAGAGCGCCGCGCTCAGGACCGGCGCAGGCACTGCTTCATCGATCGCCGCCGCGAGCGTCCAGCGTCCCTCGCCCGAGTCGGACACGCGCCCTGCGTACCGCTCGAGATGGGGATCGGCGGCAAGCGCAGCCGCGGTGAGATCGAGCAGCCACGAGCTGATCACGCTGCCACGCCGCCAGACTTCCGCAATTTCGGGCAGATCGAAGTCGTACTGGTAGTCCTCCGGATGCTCGAGGGGAGTAGTTTCGGCATCGGTGTCGCGTGCTCGCTTGCCGATGTCCGCGTTCCGGAGGACGTTCAGGCCTTCGGCATACGCCGCCATCAGCCCGTACTCGATTCCGTTGTGAACCATCTTGACGAAATGCCCTGCGCCGTGCGGCCCGCAGTGAAGGTATCCCTCCTGTGCCGTGCCCGTTCCTCCCTGGCGACCTGGTGTTGGCGACGCGGTGGCCACGCCGGGCGCAAGCGTTGCGAAGATCGGCTCGAGATGGCGAACGATCGCATTCTCGCCGCCGATCATCAGGCAGTAGCCGCGCGAAATCCCCGCGACACCGCCGCTCGTTCCCGCGTCGACATGGTGAATCGCGTGCGGCTTCAACGCGGCGGCGCGCCGGATGTCGTCGCGGTAATACGAGTTCCCGCCGTCGATCACGATGTCTCCCGCTGCGAGCAGCGGGACGAGCTGCGCGATTGCCTGATCCACTGCCGCGGCCGGCACCATGAGCCACACCGCCCGCGGCTTCCTCAATCGGGCGATCAGGTCTTCGAGCGTCGCGGCACCGATCGCGCCAGCGCCGGCGAGAGGCGCGATCGCATCCGGCCGCACGTCGTGGACGACGCATTCGTGCCCGCCGCCCATCAGACGATGCACCATGCTGGCGCCCATGCGTCCGAGTCCGATCATGCCGAGTTGCATGCAATTCTCCATTCTGGTCACCCGCGGCAGCGGGAACCGCCGGCATGATCGGCTACGGGAAGGTTCGTGTCGTCCGCGGGCCGTCTGTTCGATAGCCCGCGATGTTTGGATCAACGATCCCGTACGGTCGTTCCCCGCTTGTACGCACGTCGCTGGAGCGCCTCGCTCCGCTACGGCGCTTCGAGACCGAAGAAGTGCGCGGCGGGGCCGCGGTTCCCGTCAGATTTGCAGCGCCGGCGAAGCGCTGCAGCCTTTCGCGGCGATACGCGCGGCGAGCCGCTCGAGATAAAGATCGACGACGCCGTGCGTCGCGAGCGACACGCGCGTGCGTTCGAGATAGTCGGCCGACGAGCCGAACGCGCCGCATGCATGCGCGATCACGTCGGCCTGCGCTTCGATCGTCAGGTGCCCCGCATACTGTGCATGCCGGCGCTTGACGACGAATCCGAGCGCGACGACGCGCCGGCCGTCGCTTTCGACGTGCAGCCAGCGCGGCGCATAGGCGCCCGTCACCATCTCGCGGCGCCACAGCAGATGCAATTCGTCGATCGCACACGGCGACGGCAGCCGGTAGACGACGCCGCGACACGAGCCGCCGCGATCGAGTCCGAGCACGAGGCCCGGCGCGTGCGGCTTGCCGCGCGACGCGAGCGACCACAGGCAGAAGCGGCGATGCAACCCGTGCACCGATGCGCGGCGCGCTTCGGCAAACGGGAACAGCGGATTCCACAGCAGCGAGCCGTACGCGAACACCCACCAGCCGGCGCCCTTCGGCTTCTGCTGCAAGGTCTGCGTCAGCGATGCCGACAACTGCTCGTCGGTGAGCGCGTGGCCGTCCGCGAGTGCCTCGACGTAGACCTCGCGCATCCTGCCTTCCTCGAGGTCGCGGCGGGAGAGGGTCATTCCTTGTCGAATGTCGTCGGGTCGCGCGCCACCTTCTTGAGCGACACGTTCGCCTTGCGCCGCAGCGCGCCTTTCGACTTGCCATGCGCACCGCCCTTGCGCAGAAGCGGCGAGCGGGCAACCGGGTTGCGCGGCTTCGGCAGCGAATGTTGCTTCGCGCGCTTCACGGCAGGAAGAGCGTTTGCAGATCGTTCAGGAAACGACGTCCGAGCGGCGTCGGCTTCAGCGTCGATGGATCCGGCTCGAGCAGGCCGCGGCGCGTCGCTTCGGCGATCGGCTTCGCAGCGACCGCGAGCGGCAGGCCGGTTCGCTCGGCGAAGAGCGACGCGGGCACGCCGCCGGTCAGCCTCAGCGCGTTCAGCATGAACTCGAACGGGAGGTCGCGCCGGCCGACACGGGTTTCCTCCTGAATGGGCGAACCGCGCGAGACCTGCTCGACGTACTGTGCCGGCTGCTTGTACCGCAGCTGCCGCACGACGCGATCGGGAAACGACAGCTTCGAATGCGCGCCCGCGCCGACGCCGAGGTAATCGCCGAAGCGCCAGTAGTTCACGTTGTGACGACACGCGAAACCCGGCTTCGCATGCGCTGACGTCTCGTAGTGCTCGTAGCTCGCATCCGCGAGCATCGAAAGCACCGCATCCTCGATGTCCGCTGCGGTTTCGTCGTCGGGCAGAGGCGGCGGATGACGGTGAAACAACGTGTTCGGCTCGAGCGTCAGGTGATAGAACGACAGGTGCGGCGGCGCGAACGACAGCGCCGACGCGACGTCGCGACGCGCATCGTCGACGCTCTGTTGTGGCAGCGCGAACATCAGGTCGAGATTGACGTTGCCGAAGATCATCAGCGCCGATTCGATCGCGCGCCGTGCCTCGTCGGCGTCGTGAACGCGTCCGAGCGCGCGCAGGCAACGATCGTCGAAGCTTTGCACGCCGAGCGAAAGGCGATTGACGCCGGCCGCGTAGAAGCCGGCGAACTTCTCGCGCTCGAACGTGCCCGGATTCGCCTCCAGCGTGATCTCGGCGTCGGGCAGCAGCGGCAGTCGCGCACGAAGCGCCGACAACAGACGTTCGATCGCCGCGGCGGAGAAAAGGCTCGGCGTGCCGCCGCCGATGAATATGGTCGCGACCTTGCGGCCCCAGACCGACGGCAGCGCCGTTTCGACGTCGGCGATCAGCGCCGCGACGTACGCGTCCTCGGCCTCGCGCGACGGCGCCGTCGCACCTTCGTGGCGCGACGATCGCCACTCGTGCGAGTTGAAATCGCAATACGGGCATTTGCGAAGACACCACGGAACGTGCACGTAGAGCGAAAGCGGCGGCAGCGCGGCGAAGCGCGGACCGGCGAGCGCATCCGCGCCGATCGTCGCGGCCGCTGCTTCGGTCATCACGAGACGGCCCTCCGCGCTGCGCGCCTGGCGACCGCGCCGCGCCTCGGTAGGCTTCGCGCGCTCACGGGTTCTGCAACGACTCGAGCCGCGCAAGCAGCCGCCGCATTGCCTTGCCGCGATGCGACAGCGCGTTCTTGCGCGGAAGCGTCAATTCGGCGCCGGTCAGTCCGGTCACGTCGTCCTGGAAGTGCGGGTCGTAGCCGAAGCCGCCGCTGCCGCGTGGCGTATCGACGATCGTTCCGCGCCAGATGCCTTCGGCGATGATTGGCTCGGGATCATCGGCGCGCCGAACGAGCACGAGCACGCAATAGTAATGCGCATGCCGGTCGGCCACGTCGCGCAACGCGGCAACGAGCGCTCGGTTGTTGCGCTCATCCGACGCCGCTTCTCCCGCATAGCGCGCGCTGCGCACGCCCGGCGCACCGCCGAGCGCATCGACGCAGATGCCCGAATCGTCGGCCAGCGCGGGCAGGCGGCTTTGCGCGCTTGCGTGTCGCGCCTTCGCGAGCGCGTTTTCGATGAATGTCACATGCGGTTCGTCGGCGGGGGCGATCCCGAGTTCCGCCTGCGGAACGACCTGCAGGCCGAGCGGTTCGAGCAGACGGCGGAATTCGCGGAGCTTCCCGGGGTTGCCGGATGCCAGCACGAGCCGCTGGATCAACGTGCCTCCCGCGCCTGCAGCACCTCGCGCTGCGCGTCGTGCAACTGCGCGATGCCGCGCTGCGCGAGCGCGAGCAGCACGTCGAAATGCTCGCGTGAGAACGGCCTGCGCTCGGCCGTTCCCTGGACTTCGACGAATCCGCCGGCGCCGGTCATCACGACGTTCATGTCGGTGTCGCAGTTCGAATCCTCGGCGTAATCGAGATCGAGCAGCGGCGTTCCGCCGACGACGCCGACCGATACCGCGGCGACGCGATCGCGCAGCGGCTCGCCGACGAGCGTTCGCCGGGCGCGACACCATGCGATCGCATCGACCAGCGCGACATAGGCCCCGGTGATCGACGCGCAGCGCGTGCCGCCGTCGGCCTGCAGCACGTCGCAGTCGATGCGTATCGTGCGCTCGCCGAGCGACGCGGTATCGACGACGGCGCGAAGCGAACGACCGATCAGCCGCTGGATCTCCTGCGTGCGGCCCGATTGCCTGCCTTCGGCGGCTTCGCGGCGCGTGCGTGTATTCGTCGCGCGCGGCAGCATGCCGTACTCGGCGGTCACCCAACCCTGTCCCTTGCCCTTGAGAAAGAGCGGCACGCCTTCCTCCACGCTCGCCGTGCACAGCACGCGCGTCTCGCCGGCCTCGATGAGAACCGAGCCTTCGGCGTGCTTCGTGAAATGGCGCGTGATGCGAACCGGTCGCAATTCATCCGCGCGTCGGCCGCCCGCGCGCGTTTGCATCTTCGGAGTGGTTTCGATGATTGCGTGTCCTGTGCGATAACCTTCGATTATAAAGGCGCTCAATCCGTGGCTCGAACCGTCGCGGCATCGATCGCGAGCGGCCGCGGCTTCCATCCGGTCATGCGCGCAAGCGACGCCGTGTCGACCTCGAGCGAATCGGTGAGTCGCGCAACCGCCTCGGCATGGCCTGACAACGCGCCGGCAAGCCGCAGCGTCGACACCGGTATCGAAATCAGCCGCGGCGCGACGTCGAGCGCCGAAGCGATTGCGCGGACGAGCGACGGCGTCGATACGCTGGGCGCGTCGGCGACGAAATGAGTCCCGATCGCCGCCGTCGGCGCCGCGAGCAGCGCGTCGAACGCATCCATCAGGTTGTCGAGCGCCACGAGCGAACGCCGGTTGTCGATCGCGCCGAGCGGCAGGAAGCGACGCGCCGCGACCGCGTCGACGAGACGACGGAAATTGCCGCGCGCACCCGGTCCGTAGACGAGCGGCAGGCGCAGGCTCGTCGCGATCATCGACGTGCCGCTCGCGACCTGCGCGAGCGTGCGTTCCGCGGCGAGCTTGCTTCGCGCATACGCATCGCGCGGCGCTGGCGCGTCGCCGGGCCGGAACGGCTTGCCGGGCAGCGTCGCCTCGCCGTTCACCTTGACGGTGCTCGCGAAGATGAAACGGCGCACGCCGGCACCGACGGCAGCGAGCGCGACGCGTTCGGTCATGTCGATGTTCGCGAGCTTGTAGGCTGCCTCGGCGTCGGGTGCCCTTTCCTTCATCACGTGTGCGCGTCCGGCGAGATGCACGACCGCGAAGGCACTGCCGAGCGCGCGGGCAATCTCGTCGGCATGTGCGCGGCCGAGATCGAGCGCCACGGTGTCGTCGTTTTCGCCACCAACCGGAGGCTGGTGCACGAGGCGGCGCACCGGCTGGCCGCGCGCGGCAAGACGGCGGCAATACGCTGCGCCGATGAAGCCGTCGGCGCCGGTGACGGCGATCGGACTTTCGCTCAGAACCATTTCCAGCCGTGCTTCGCATAGAAGCGGACGCCGCTCGCACAGAACCAGTAGATGTGCCGCAGTCCCTTTTGCGCGGCGCGCCCGCCGTGATGGACGACGCCGACGCTCGGCACGAACGCCGTCTCGGTCACCGCGCGCAATCGCACGGCCCAGTCGTAATCCTCGAAATAGAGGAAGAAACGCGGATCGAAGCCGCCGGTGCGGTCGATCGCGTCGCGCCGGGCGATGAGGCACGCGCCCGACATGACCGGCACGCCGACGGCATCGCGGGGCGGGTGCGCATCGACGATGTCGCGCATTTCGTAGCGCGCGAGCCGCTGCGAGAACAGTCGCTGCACGAAGCCCGGCATGAATGCGCGCAGCATCAGGTCGAAGACGGCCGGATAGCGCTTGCACAGGTACTGCGGATTGCCGTCGCCGTCGGTGACGGCAGGCGCGAGCGCGCCGACCTCGGGATGCGCATCGAGCCA